>CAMYNZ010000005.1 GCA_947259865.1 uncultured Desulfobacterales bacterium
TCCCATGTATTTATCCTTTTCTACAATTTTGTGAGATGATTTGTAGTTTCCTGCCAATCATCCCGATTGCACTGTTGAACAGACTGCTGTTTTTAAAACGTGACTCGGATATTGTAAGGCAAAACAGGTTACTTCGCGATATAAAGCCCGCGGCGTTTGCGCCTGATCTTGCCGATCTTGTCGAGACGGAAAATAATATTTCGAATTTTCTTCTCGTCAAAACCCGTTCCGTCCTGGATTTCTGTAAACCCGGCTCCCTGTTTATAGCCCTTAATTACTTCCAGGACCCTGTCATAAGCTGCCGCACCGCTTTTGCTGCGAGCCGTTCCACGGTCGGCAGCCCGGCCACCGGCAACGCGAGATCGCCTGCCGGATGTCTTGGCGGACTTGATCAGCTTTTCCAGACGATCCATTTTGGCGGTCAGCTTTTCCAGGTCTCTCTTGGTTGGAATATCATAATGTTGCATGAAAAACTTCACCATAGCGTCAAAACTTATCGATTTGCCCCTTCTTTTAGCCATGTGATCCTCCCTGCAATGATACCTGGTTCAAGGTTTTCCCAAGAATGCATAACCCCAAGATATTTATAATAAAATTAATTTGTTTTGTCTTAAAAGTCAAGCCAAACGCCGGGCATCCCCAAAAAGAGAGTCAGTCGTCGGCTGTGGCGCCAACGATAATGAATATCATTGAAACCCAGAGTACTTCGTGGTAGCTCTATCCCGAATATTTCATGAACATTTTAGGAATGAATCCTCAACCTGCAGGTTTATACTAAAAATGACTTCACCCAGGATATTGCTTAATGCATGGGATATCAGAGCTAAAAAACAGCTGGGGCAAAATTTTTTATCCGATCGCTCCACGGCTGAAATGATCGTAAGCCGTGCCGGTATCTCTGGAGAAGATGTCGTGCTGGAAATCGGAGCAGGCCTCGGGGCCATTACCATCCCGGTTGCGCGTATCGCCCGTGCCGTTCATGCCGTTGAAATCGATCCTCGGCTGATTGATCTTCTACGCACCGAATTGTTGACGCATAACATTACTAATGTAACCCTAGTGGAAAAAAACATATTACATCTTGATATCGAGACGTTGACTAGAAGGCTGGGTCATAAGATCGCCGTGATGGGCAACCTGCCTTACAACATTTCGTCGCAAATATTGGTTAAGCTGATAGATGCGCGCTCGGCGGTAAACCGGGCAGTCCTCATGCTGCAAAAAGAACTGGCGCAACGTATTATCGCTCAGCCGGGCGGCAGGGATTACGGACGTCTGACGGTCATGCTGAATTACTGCGCCGATCTGAATCGGCTGGCGACAATTGATGCCGCATCGTTTTTTCCTAAACCCAAAGTAGATTCTGAAGTACTCGAAATTAAATTTAAAAACCTGATGCCGGACCGCGCTTATAATGAAAAATTTCTTTTCAGGGTCATCAAAGCAGCCTTTGGCAGAAGACGAAAAACACTAAAAAACGCACTTGCTGGGAGCCAACTCGGGATTACGGGTGATACGGCACAGCGAGCCTTGAAGCTTGCCGGCATTGATCCGATCCGAAGAGCTGAAACATTAAAAGTCTCTGAATTTGTGGCGTTGAGTAACCATCTTGAAGGTTTGCTTCAGTCCAACATGGAAAAATAAAAATGAATCTCACATTTTTTCCGAATGATTGCCGTCGGAACAACTCCTGGAAGGATAGTGCAGATAGAAATGTATAGTGATGTATTCAGCTACCCGCTAACCTTTTAAGATTCAAAACCTAAAACATAACGGTCTGTTGCCCAAAAGGTTTTGGGCAACCACCCGTTTATATATGTTCCGCCACCGTAACGATGCGATCACCGAGCATATTCACATAGCTGCCTAATTCATTGTCATACCAGCCATAAATTACCGCCTGAGTCACCGGTATCCTGAGAATCCCGGGATTGGAAGCAGATAATGCTATTTCTAAACCGGGTACTTTCTCCAGATCAATGGATATCTCTGCAGTCCGGGTGTGGGTTTCGTGACCTTCAATAATTGCAGCAGCACTGGGGACGCCGATGATATCTCCGGAGACATTCTGCTTCTGGGAGTAGTGAAGATAATTATGCGGATCGTCAGCGGCTGCCTGCTTGTAGATATCGTTGATTAATTCTCGATTGACAGGTTCGCCGGTCATTTCCTCCTGAAGGTCCATTACTAATATGATTAGCGAACCCGTTGTGATGGGAACCCTGACCGACTCGGCGATAAATCCGATTTGTTCCATTTCCGGAATAACCAGTCTCAACGCTTTAGCTGCTCCGGTGGTCGTCAAAATGATATTATTCATGATGCTGCGGCTTTTTCGCAGATCTTTTTTGCCGGTCATGGGCAGTCTGTCCAGCAACTGCTGCGATCCGGTGGCGGCATGAACCGTGGCCATGGACGCGGTCAAAATCTTTTTCGGGCCGAAATAATTGAGCAGCGGTTTGATCATGTGGGCCAGACAATTCGTGGTACACGAGGCATTGGAGATAATTCGATGGCGTCTGGGGTCATAGTCATTGGTATTGATACCCATAACCGTCGTAACGGCGTCATCCGGCATGGTGGCGTTTAAATCAGAACTTTTGTCCTGCATTTTAAATGGGGCTGAAACGATCACTTTTTCGGCACCGGAATCAAGATGACCGCGCAAACTACCTTTGGGATGATCCCCGGCCTGGGAGGGGTCCAGATACTGTCCGGTCGTGTCGACCACCAGCTTTACCCCCTGATCATGCCAGTTTATCTCGCCCGGATTCCTGGAAGTTCGTAACAGTTTTAATGGAATCCCGTCCACGGTCATAGATCCCTTGGCTTCATCCAGATCACTGATAACCGGTTCTGCTTTGTGGCCATAAAGATAAGTACAAAGATAGCCGTAAGTCGAATCTCTTTCCAGATAGTGGGCTATATCTGCCAGTGACGTACCGGCTTCCCGGCCGATATTTACAACAATTTCGGTAAAATATTTCCGCCCCACATGATGCCAGACCGTTAACTTGCCTATCCGGCCCAACCCGTTTATCCCCAGTTTTAGGTCTGTATGGTTTCCCGTTGGCATTTACGCACCCCCCTCTGTTCGTGTTTCTTTGACCCTTATCTTCCCCAGATACACCGAACCCTCGTGGCCATCAATACTAATATAATCCCCCGAATTTACGCGGATCTCATTGAAATAACAGCTTTTTTTCTTTTCGTCACATTCCAGGTCTCCGCAACCGACAACGCAGGTCTTGCCGAGACGGTGCGCTACAACCGACGCGTGGGAAGTTACACCGCCACGTGCCGTCAGCAGTCCGTCAGCCGCGTAAATTTCACGAATGTCGTCAGGAACCGTATCCGATCGGGCCAGTATTAAAGATGTTTTCGGCTCTTTACGCCGCCACTTGTCGATATCCTCGAGATTGAACACTACCCGTCCGGACATGGCGCCACCGCTGATACCGATGCCGTGACCCAAATATTTTTCATCCGTATTATCCGGAAAATCAAACGTCAACGCTCGTTTTCGTTCTCGCATGCTCATATCCCGGCTTTGAAGCAAATACAAATTCTGAGTCGAAGGGCCTTCGAACGTAAACTCCAATTCCTGGGGACTCCACCCCTTTTCGTAAATCAAATCATTGGCCCAGCCTTTCAAAGAATTGTATAATTCCGGGTAATGGGTTTCCAGGGTTATATCGGTCTCACGCATCTCAAGCTCTTGCTGATTAACTGAGATGGGCAGGGTATTGACCAAGCCGGAAACTACGTCCTCTCCCTGATTACCGAGGGTAAAATCCCCCCATAGCCTGAACGATTCGCCCGGCCATCTGGGATTATGGGTAAAAATTACCCCGCTTCCGGAGTGTTCGGAAATATTGCCATAAATCATTGACTGAACCGTCACAGCAGTCCCCCAATCATCGGATATCCCCAGAATTTTGCGGTAGGTCCGGGCTTTTTCCGACTGCCAGGACTCTAATACCTTTTTGATTGTTAAAAATAACTGGTCGAAAGGCTGGTCGATGATTTCAATGCCCGAATCTTTGATCATGCTCCGGTAGGCCATGGCCACACGCTGCATCTGATCGCCGCTAAACTCTCTTTTAAAGGCAACGCTTGCATTTTGCTTCATTTCGCTGATGATGGCGTCAAAATCATCCCTTTTCAGCCCGAAAGCCATACCATAGCCCTGTAAAAAACGGCGATAATTATCCCAGGCAAACCAGGCATTGCCGGTGAGCGCAGCCAGCCCGGTTGCGATCTCCTCGTTCATACCGACATTTAAAAACGTATCCATCATACCCGGTTGAGATATGGAAGAACCGCTGCGCACCGAAAAAAGCAATGGATGGCCGGGGTCACCGAATTTTTTGCCGGTAGACTCTTCCAACCGAAGGATGTGCCTGGCTATCTGCTCTTTTAAATTTTGTTCCGCCGGCTGATATTGATCGATCATACTTCTGGAACGAAATACCTCGGTGGTAATAATAAATCCGGGGGGCACGGGTAGCCCGAAACGATGGAGCTGAATCAAATTAAGTCCTTTGATGCCGAGATATATTAAACCGGTGACTCTGTAGTCCGGCTCGTGAATGGACGTCATGGCATTCTCGGGGTCATAAAACAGAAGCTGGTGCAGTTTGTCCTTGGGAAGCTTGTCGGATTGCTGGAAAAGCGTGTTGAGGATGCGGCTGATGAACACATCCAGTTGCTGCAGTCCAAGTGAGTGGGCAATCCGGTCACGGAAAAATATCTCGGAAATCCTGTGGCGCATTTTTTCGCGGTCAGCCATCTCGTCATTATCCCGGGGTAAATATTTTGCCAAAATCCTTTCAGCGGGTAGATTAAATAGAATCCGGGTGAGATTTTCTTCATGGATGTGGTGAAAATAATCGTTGATGATGTTTTTTACCGCCCGGGCAAACCCTTTGAAAATATCCAGATATTGGGTAAAGGTAAATCCTTTGACCTCCAGTGAATGGGCCAGCAGATCGAGTTGGCGTTCAATTTCGTTGGACGAAATACCGTCCAGTTTGAGAGCTTTGTCAAGCAGTCGGATGCGAGCGTAGATCTGATAAAATGTAGCTTTGGTGATAATGCTCAGGTCAATATGTTCGATGAGTTCTTCAAAAAGCACATTGATCAGTGATTCAATTCGAAAGGTAAGCCCCAGAGCATCGAATTTCATTTCATGGTAACTGCCGTACATGGAGGGGATATCGGCGGTGATATGTCTCTTTTTATAAATATCTTCCCTGACGGTGTAAGCCTCGGTAGACAATATTCGTTTTTTGAGTTGATCGAGATAATCCAGCAATACGAACAATTTTTTCTTTAAATCCGGTTCGGCCAGACCGGCCCGCAACCGATTTAAATCCGGAAGCGCTTCGGTGGAAAGCTGCGTGATATAATTTTTCAGCTCAATGGAGCTGATATTGTATTTTTGATGCAAAAGTTTGTAAAAATCCGTGATAAGTTTCACCCGCTCCAGGTCGCTCTCGGATACAGCTGACATTTTTTCTAACATACGATCCAGGTCTTCCGTATCAGTTTGAAGCAGGTCGCCGGGTATGGAAATGCCGTTTTCCTTGAGAACCGACATGATTTTATGGACGCCGTCAACGAAGGGGCCCCGGGGATCTATCTGATCATAAATAACCGGTGGTACAAAGGTTTGAAGACCTTCCTTTTCGCAGGTAGCCCAAAAATGAAGGGTTGCCTTTATAAAGCCCAGGATTTGATTACTGCTTTCAACGTGACTTTGTTTGCGCAAAAAATGGATCAAGATGTCCTTACGATAGGTAATTTCGTCGATCCGGGTTGAGATATCCCGGAGTTTTCCTTCGGCACCGATATCATTGAAATAAACGGGGAAAAGCCGGGCAAGCTGTTTGGCCAGATTGTATATAGGCCCGATACCACTGTTTAAAAACCGGGTGATATCTCTGGGAAACAGATCCGTATCCTTGAGGAAAATTCCGCTCAAGGAAAGATGAATAATCATGGCGGAAATCAAGCGAGCAGACCATTTGGGTTTGAGCTCAACAAGCTCGATCCAGGTTCTGATATTCTGAATGTGGACCGAGTTGACCTTTATGCGCCAGTCATTGCCGACGCCACCGATCATGGGGGATTGAAAACCCAAATCGACCACGCCATCGATAAAATAATTAATCAGGTCACTTTCATCGGTCTTGTAAACACCCTTACCCATATTTAAAATACAATTCAGCGCAGTGGTCGGGAAGCTGAGGCTGCTGTCTTTTAAAATGGAAAAAGTTTTTTCGATTAACCGGCGGATGTATAAGTCGGTCTCATGTTCGATGAGCCAGCTCAGGGTGCGGTTGATTTCTCTGAGCGTCTCCTCGTGTATCATCGACAACCCGGAAATATTCATAATATGAAATAAAAAAATCACTTTCCACTGGTTGCCCTTTCTGTTTTCCCGTCCGGCTTCGAAAAGCCGCTGGGCTATATTGCGATAGCTTTCGACAATCTGGCTGTATCCGGGAAGGTTCAGAAGTTCTGTGAGAACAGTTTCAGATTCTATATCTGCCGATCGAACAATTTTTTCCAAACGCGATTTTAGCTGCCGCATCCTGGCAGGTGATATGTGATCGAACAATGGGCTAAAATCCTTACGGCCGCTTTCTTCTCCGGATTCTGCCATAAACCAGGTTTGCGGCTCTGCTTCACCCAGCCAGTAGTCATAGGTTTTTTCAAAATACTTTATTAATAATAAATTAAGAGACTTAAAATTTGGAGGGGATTCGAAGGGGCGATCAATAATGAGTTCGGCCAATCGTTTTATTTGATAAAAACTTTTAACAAATAAAAATAAATATTTCTCTTCATAATTGCCGATGCGATCAAAGGCATCATCAAGGACCGGCATAAATCGAAGGATGTCGGCACCGGAATCATTTATGATTTTCTGCAGAAAAAGCAAAAGATTGTCTACCGCTTCGGCCCTAACACCCGGGTTGTCGGTTGATTCTATGGCACGGTTGAATATGTCCACAAAAAGATCGGCTGCCTCAGGTCCTTTCGGGTGGCTTTGCAGCAAGTGGAAATACTCTAAAGAATAGCCCCTGGCTTCTGTTACGATGAAATTCCAATTTTTATAGGGATGTGACAGCTCTATGAGGAAATTGTTCAACCCCTCCGTCAGTCCATAATAGCGGGACATAACCTCCTGAAGAACTTTATATTTTTCTTCGATGGTAACATCGACATGATAATCGGCCAGATTTATTTCCAGGGCCTTGGATTTAATCAACGCCAGTCTCCTTTGATGTAAACGGCGATCTGTCTTTTGTCGTTGAATGTGAAAACAAGCCGGCGACATGTTATTGAAGTGGTTTCAAATCCTCAGATTAGGCTCAAGGGCAAGGCGCAAACCGATGAAAAAGCGCAGCATACACGATAGTATGTGAGCATTTTGAAGGGGTTAGCAACGCAGCCTTTGGGCCTTAGATGGGGGTTTGAAACCACTTCTAGTAATAGTCATGCCTGATCCATAATTGTCAAGAATATCAGAGGTCTTAGGGATTTTCAAGAGGATTCAAGTCGTTCAGTATTTCATGGACCGGGGGGTTTTAAAAGGATTGCTGAATAAATCATCAGTCCTGCATTAATTACCTATAAATGCTCAAGATTTACCCTCCCGAGCCGATATACAGTATGATATATCCTCTCAGTTTTTTGGACATTTAAGCATGAAATTAAATATCGATAAACTCATTGAGATAGTCAGTAAAGGCGGGGGGGTTAAAACCGGCGTCGACATTTACAACAGCGAGGGTGTGCTGCTTCTTGAAAAAAATGTATTGGTGCAAAAAGTCAATACCCTGCTCGTGATCAAAAAATGTGGTCTATCGGATATCCATATTGATCCATCAAACACCGGAGGCATGTGGGACAAAAGCGGCAATCCGCTGCCGCTGGAGGTTCACACCAACGAAACACCCGCTGCAAATGCCCCCGTCGAGAATGCCGATGTTGAACGCAAACTTAAAAAAATCAGTGAACAAAAAAAAGAGGCCAGCCTAAAATATGAAAAGGCTAAAAATAATATAAAAAAAATAATAGCGGAAATCCAGGATACCGGTGGTGAATTTGATTTTGCATTGGTCGAAGAAACTGTTTCAGACATTATTAACCTTCTCACCCGCAATGATGCCGCCTTTTCATATCTCACCAAAGAAATATTTTCATATGATGACTATCTTTATAACCATTCCGTATCGGTTTGTACCATCGCAACTGCAATAGTAAACAGATTTAACAACAATTTCAGAAATATGGTCAACCAGTATCTGGGTCGCATGTCGGAAGATGCCGAAGGTGTTGCTGAAACCCGAAAAGTGGAATCATTTATTAACTATCTGCCCGAAGACCTCCAGGATATGTCCGTCGGTTATTTCTTGCATGATGTCGGCAAGGTTTTGATCCCGGAAAAAATATTGAATAAACCCGGCAGGCTTTCAAGCCAGGAATTTGAAATCGTTCAAAAGCACTCCTTTGAAAAAGGTCTTGAAATACTTGAAAAAAATAGGATTAACAATCCTGTGATAAAAAACATTGTAATCTATCACCACAGCGCGTTGTTCCCGGGTGAACAAAGATGCTATCCTGTCGACAAACTGCCGGTAGAGATTCCGCCTTATGTGAAGGTGGCTAAGCTAGCCGACATTTATGATGCAATGACCTCCAAAAGATGTTATAAAGAAGCGCTTAATCCGGTGAGTGTGGTTACGGAAATATACCGCAAATATGCCAATAAAGACCAAATGCTTCAGTTTCTTCTGTATGCCTTTATAAAAATTGTGGGTATATACCCACCGGGTAGCGTAGTTACCCTGCAAAACGACCAATTATGCTATGTGATTGACAGTCAGGGCCCAATGGTCATACCGATTACGGATGCGAAAGGTAACACCCTGGCGGTAAAGCCGAATCCAATTGATTTCGGTAACGAAAACATCGAGGCGCCCGAAATGCAAATTGACAGGCGCAAACCTCTAAAAACGCCGATTGAAGTCTATGATTCTTTGCCGTCATATTTAAAAGAATCTCACCAGTTACAAAACTGATCCGGTTTCAAATTTATCCTGTCGTTTGCCAATTGATTGGGCTGTAAGGATAAAACTGAACATCCTCAAATAACGAGGCGCCTGTTGCCGACCGGATCCATCCCAGCGGAACAATGCTAAAACAGATATTCAAGGAAGCGACAATTATCATACTGGCAGCGGCTGTTGTGGCCCTGGTCGTAAACAGCTTCAGGGATCAACATTTGCCGATAATCGGACCGGTCGACGCGGTAACACCCAAAAATGCCGGTGACGGCAATGATGCGGTTGCGATTGAAGAAATATCGATGCAAAAAGCCATGGAGATTTACCAGGCCAATATGGCCCTGTTTGCCGATGCAAGGGGCGCAAATGAATATAACCGAGGACATATCAAAGGAGCCGTGAACCTGTCTGAGGCGCAATTTGACCAATGGATCGGCCCATTCCTGGAAAACACCGATGCCGGAGTGACAATTATTACTTACTGCGAAGGCTATTATTGCCCGCTGGCAAAAAATTTAGCTGTAAAGCTCGTGATGGCAGGGTTTGAAAATGTTTATTACCTGCCGGACGGGTGGGGAAACTGGAATAAATATCGTATGCCGGTTGAAACCGGGGAATAGATTATTAAGCCAAAATTCAGGGATTACCGGTGCTGCTTACCGGGACAGTGCGATCAACCGGTACACCACCATGCCTGCCAGCCAGGCCACATCTTCCGGAGAAAGAAGATCCCCGATGGTTTGATCAAACAATATGTTGGCTTCGGGCGGAAAATCATCATCTCCGATCCAAACGATTATTTGCAGGGCAACTTTCGGAAAAATATGAAATTCAAACCCGGCATCTCCGGTTTCAATAGGTAAGGCGTTTAAATGCCCTGCCGCTTTTTTCAGACCGGCAACATTTTGACCGAACACTTTTTTTAAAGGATCAATCGCTCTTTTTACAAAAGCACTGAAATAAAAGGCTGCACCGCTGATCTCTCTGTAGGCAATCCATTTTGGGGGCAATTTTGGCGGGCTATCCGCCATCAGGTAATGCAGTAGTAGAACCTGTTCCTGAATGGGGACCTCTTGGTCTGGTTCAGAAACATCGACAAACTCAAATTCCGGATATGAGACCCGATAATTTCTGTTCAAAAAAGGAATGTTGATATCCTCAGCCCCAGATAATGCAAACCCCGACAGCCGGATAATTCTAGCCAGCGATAATTGGGTCAGTTTTTCAACCGCCAGCTTTTTTGCAGCTATGTAATCATCAATGCGGGGCATTTTTGTGATTCGTTTCGTGTTTCGGGTTGCGAGGTACGGGTTGCAATTTCTCCATTTTCCCATCACAAGTATGAATCAAAAAGCCCCGCCTTCGCCGGCGAGGCTTTTTTGTTACCAGGTGATCAAACCTGTCTGGATATTTTACACATAACAATCAAATCTAAACCAACCATGCGGCATCAACCCGTAACCCGCAACTCGCAACTTGCTTTTATATTTCAAGCCATGAATCGGAGTACAGGGTTTTGCCCAGAATAACGTTGACGGTTTTTACGTAATCCTGGAGCTCCTTGGAAAGACTGCCCATGTCGGGATCTTCTCCATCCATTGCCTTGTAAATCAAATCTACAATATCCTGCCGGTTGCCCTTGGCAATGTCAATCAACTGGTCATCCAATGGATCGGCAATTACAGATTGCATACCGCATTTTTGAAGCATAACCATATAGGTCTGATTGAGAATAGGTCGCAGATGCTCCGGCGGCCCGTTGGAGATATTGGACAGACCACAGGTGCTTTTTGCGCCCGGGGCGATATCCTGAATCATTTTTTGGAATTCCATTAGACTAATGGCCTGCGGTTGCTGAATATTGACCGGCGTAACGATGCCATCGATCCAGATCTTTTCGTTGGGGATACCGGCTTCGTTGGCAAAATAAAGCAGTTCTACACAAAGTGCAGCCCGTTCATTCTCGTCGCGCGGCAGCCCTTCCGGGCCCCACATTAAAGCAATAAAGTCCGCTCCATGTTCTGCCGCAATAGGTACCATGCTTTCATAGCGTTCGGGACGTACCATGATGGAGTTGATCATGTGCGGCACCCCGCTGGTAACGGGCTTAATTATTTTAAGCGAGGCCTCAATGGCATCAATATTGGAGGTGTCCAGGGCCAGCGGGACATCATCAACGACCGCTTGAACCGTCTGCACAACCCAGGGCATCAGTTCTGGTCCGTCCTTTTTGGCCGGGCCCAGGTTTATGTCGATAAAATCCATGCCTTTTTCTCTCTGGAACTGGGCCTCCTCCTGGATGGGCTTGGGATCGCGCTCCTTAAACGCCTTTCCAATTTTTTTTGATATAACATTTAAGCTCTCTCCAATGAGTAACATAGGTCCTCCCCCTGTTGTTGATTGACGATTATTGCTTGATCTCACCAAATGGGCCGATTGCCAATATTACTTGGCCTTGAGGAATCCGGGAATGTGAGCCGCTTCACGGGGTCCAACCGTTATGGTCCAACCAGGCAGCTCTTCCTCCACATCGCCGGCAATGGCGGCGGCGTAACCGGGTATAACCAGTTCCGTATGCTTGACCTTATCCATGATGCCGCTTTTTTTCACAAACAAACCGACATCATCCCCCGAGAATTTACCGGCCGCCCAGGCCGTCATCACGGAAAGACCTTCGGCATCTTTGATAAGCAACCAGGTTGGTACCCTGCTGCCTTCAATTTCACCGGATACGATAAAATAGGTCAAGGCGAAATTGGTGGTGACCATCACCGGTGAGTTCTCATCAGGATTGCCGACCTCGTAAATTCCCTCAGTTACCGTCATGGGGCGTTGGGGATCGGTGAATATATTCAGCCGCCCCAGCAGCAACGGAAAAAGACTTTCGCCGGAAAAATTTGAAAGAACACAGATGCCACCGTATTTGGCGATGTACATACCTGCAATGAGGGTTTCCATATCCAGGTTGGAGGCCATATCGCACGGAAAGGTGATGGTCGGAAATCCCAGGGCCCTGTTTCCGTTTTTGAGGGCTGCGCGTCTTATGATCACCTGGTCTTCAAAAGACTTTCGGATTTCCCGCGAACCCGGATCGATTACCAGATCTTTCAAACCCAGCCCGATAAGTTTTTCGGTCAAGGGCAAGAGCGCTTCAACGGATTCGGCCTTGACGGCCAGCGGAAGACCGTTTTCTTTGGCCAGGTCACCGAAGGCATCTACATTTTCTGCGGTGGCTGCGTACATAAGCGGCCGTTTAAATTTGCAGACCTCGACAGCAGCCTTCATTGCGTCGACATCCTCGGTCATCAGAATCAGATTGAATTCGGAAGTTTCTGCGATAAGTTTGGCCCGTTCGGCAAAGGCCTGTTGGTCACCGTTGGAAGCCTTTAAAGCTATCAATTCCGGCCTGAGGTTGAGACCGACCCGTTCGAACTGAAAAGCGTTCCAGGTCTTTAACTTAGCTTCAAGATCGGGTACCGATATATCTGACCCTATGATTGCCGCCAAACCGGTTGGGTTGAAAAAAGTCTTCTCGTGCCGATACTGCACGGTTTCTCCGCCTACCGTAAGTTTACGCACACCCTTGCCGATCGCTACAGGGCGGATCGGGGGTGCGGACGCCTCTGCCAGTTGTTCTCTGGCCTCGTCGGATACATAGGGACAGCTGTCGAGTTCGGCTTTGCCGGATGCCAGATTCATTGCAAATGCCAGGCAGGTGGGTACGCCGCATTCTTTGCAGTTTGTTTTGGGCAGCAGTTTGAAAATTTGAATACCAGTCAATGCCATTTTCGTCTCCTTATATCGTGTTGCGCTGTTCGAATTGCGGGTCACGGGTTACGCGCTAATGAGCACTTATTCAAATCTCTTCGCGCGCAACCCCCAATCTATATTATCCAATTATCGGATCCATTGAGAGCGCCGGATGTCCTTTTTCTTTCAGGAAGGGCAGGATCTCTTCCTCGGTGACTCCGACCGTCTCATCGGCAATCTTATCATACAGATCGGGAACCCCCAGCTCTTCGCCTCGCTTTATGATCCGTTCTTTGATTTCTTCCTTCAGGCTCTTGGGCATCCACACCATACGCAGCAGACCGCCGTCACCGGTGATGAACTTGCGCTGGGTGATATTGAATTTTGAATGTCCCACAAAACCGGGGGAAGACTGCCCGCCGCCCATAACACCGGCCAGGGTGGTAAACTTCATCCCGCAAGGGGTCTCTCCGGTGTATTCCCGGTGAACCGTCATTACACCATTGCAGGAGGGCAACATGGCGGCGATGGCTTCACAACAGCCGCAAGTGGTCATGGGTTCATGGACCATGGAGTAAAAATTGTAGTGATCGACAGCGCCGCGAGAGGCCTTTCTGACAAACTCATTCACCCCTTGCCATTGGCCCAGCACCGGATCCAGGCACTCCCCTTTTTCAATTGGCTGGTTAGGTCCGGTGGGATTGATTTCAAAGGATGCTTTGCAGTCCATCCAATTGTAAGCACCGCAAAGACCGGTCCGCTCCGGACTGACCGTACATACGTGAGAAGGTGCAAAAGACTGGCACAGGGTGCAGGAGTAATATATTTCTTCATCCTCGTCGGTCATCTTTTCAACCCGCTCATCCCGCAGCTTATATTCCGCCCGGGCCCGCTTGGTCAGTGCATCTACTTTCTTTTTGTCGGTAATCAGGGTGACCTGGACCTTGTCTACAATCTTCTCAAAATCCTGATGAAACTTGGCGTGTAAAACGGTACCAATATCTTTCAGGGTGAATCCTTTATCTATGGCACCCTTGCTGACACGGATCCAGGCGATATCTCTCTGGCCGATATGCATGACCCCCTGGATATAGTTGATCAAATGGTGAATCTGGCGTTCTATGATCGGTTCGAAATCGGTCTGAAATTCGCGGCCGGCTATCTGAATATAGATACCCAATGGCAGGCTGCCGCCTTCTTTAACTTCTGAAAGGTCAGGGCCATCAATAATTATCTTTCCATCCTCGATGTCGTTCATCTCGGCCATTTTAACCAGTTCGGTGGCCTGGGACTTGCCGCCGCCCATCTGGCAATAAAGGTCGGCGCCTCTGACCCGCTCACCTTCATAGGCCGGTCCGAAAGAACAGGGAATTTCGATATCGGAGATGTGAACCTTCAGGCCCCTGACCTCAACCGATTTATTGACCATCTCTTCGTGCGAAACGTTTGCCACGACATGTTCGTAGGTACAGATTCCCGTGGGCAGAATCTCAGGAATATCCGTATCGGCCAGGGTCGGGAAGCCCCAATTGACACACCCGGCAGCGGCGGCGGCCCATTCGGCATTGACATCACCCAGGGCATTTACAAACGCAAAGATGCGGTCCTTGTTGTATAGGAGCATCTTTTTGTAATCACCGGGCTGAACACCACCAAAAGCCATGGCGGCCCTGTTGGCAAATCCCAGGGCAAATATGGCCGCCGAAATATCCGGACCGAAGGGTACAATCCGGGTATTCCAGCCAACCTGCACCCCGGCTTCCAGCAACTGTTCGATGACAGTCGTGCCGTTCTGGTTGGCCGCGCAAAAGATATACAGACTGCGCTTCTGATATTCTTCAACGATCATCTTGGCAGCCGCCGGATCAGGCGCGGCCCCTACAATAGCCGCAAATCCCGGGGCGGTGCCATCCACAAATTCTACACCTCTTTTCCTGAACACCGTGTCATCGGCCGCACCCAGCCAGATTTTACCGGCGTCTTCATCGATATCTTCAGAATGCAGATAAAAATCCGGGTCTTCCAGATAGCGCAGGGCTTCTTCGATCTCAAAGGCCAAAAGGGCGGCCATACCGGCGTCCAGCAGCGGCCCCAGGTAAGGCAGGTGATTTTGCCCTTTGACATGGGGCGGCAGCAGACCGCGCGCAAAATCCAGTGGTTTTTTAATATCTTCGAGTGTTTCAACCTTCATACCGATCAGTGAATAAATTACCGGCAGGAAATAGGCCGTGTTGGGAAAACCAACTTTCGTATCGGCATTATAGGTCTGCAATGCTCTCTTGTACTTTCCTTCAACTTTAGAAACAATATTATAGCCACCTTGGATAGCGGCAAACGCAACTAATCTTGACATACCTTCCTCCTTCGTTGAGGATATTTAAAAGTTTATAAATTAGACTCTTAACTGTGATCTTTATGAATTTTGTTGCAAGAAACATTGGTAATACACTTATTGCCCTTATGGAAAAGATGCTGGATCCTGGTTTCTGCCTGCCCGCCATCGCGAGCCGCTCAGGCGAGGCGGGCGGGGATACTGGTTTTTAAAGGTAATTATCTTTATTTTATCCAGCATCAAGCATCCAGTATCCAGTATCTGCCCACTTTGACTTAAACGCTGGTTTTCAAAAATTTTGCCATTTTTGTTTCCGGCTTCTTTGGGTTAGGTTTTAATATTATGCCCGCTTGAATGTAAGGGGAAATAAAGGGGCAAAATTTTCATATTCACAATTACCTGATGCAGCCTTTAAGCAGATTCCAGTTTCTGGCGATCGGCCATATCCATCAAAACCCTTTCCCGGGCCTTGTCGATGCCGAGCTCTTTACGTTTTTTGTCGATATGGGCAATCATTTTGTGGGCATGCTTGATGGGATCCGGTTCACAGTCCCACTTGCCGCCATAGATCTTTTCCATCTCCTGGTAGAGATAATCTTTGAATACCGGAGCACCGGATAATGGCATGTGATAACCAAAAACGGTATATACCCCTGAAGAGACGAAATAATGGCCGATTGCGATGGCCTTTTCACTCATCCACTCCGGAGCACTTCCGGCTGCCGGCAGATCACACAGATCTTTGCCCAGTCCGCCGGCTTTGACCACTTCAGTGGCGGCCAGTAGAATCCGGCTGTTGTCGACACAAGATCCCAAATGCAGCACCGGTGGTATACCCACCGTTTCGCATACCTCGGCCAAACCTGGTCCGCAGTATACCGGAGCTGTCTCAGGTGTCAGTAATCCATGCATCCCGCAGGCGATAGCGCTGCACCCGGTTGTCAGGACCAGCACATCATGCTTGATCAGTTCTTTTATGATCGTGATGTGTTCCTGATTATGTTGGGTCCTGGCATTATTGCAGCCGACGACACCGGCCACACCGCGGATACGCCCGTTGATGATATTATCATTTAAGGTAAAGTAAGACCCCCGGAAGGTACCACCCAGATGGTATTCGATCGACTCTACACCGAATCCGGCAATCTGGGTCGATTTTTGGCTGGGAATCATAACCTCGGCCGAACGGTTTTCGAGGTTGTCGATGGCCATTCGGACGATGCGCACGGCATCTTCCATGGCATGGTGCTCGTCAAATTCTATGTGGATCACATTATCCTGCTCCATCTTGGCAATCGGATGGGTGGTAATCAGTTTGGTGTGAAAACACTTGGCCACGTTGGCCAGATTCTGAAAAACACACTGGACATCGACCACCATGGCGTCACAGGCACCGGTAATTATGGCCAACTCCTGCTGCAAAAAGGTACCTGCAGGCGGGACACCGTGGCGCTGCAATATCTCGTTGCCCGTGCAGCAGATCCCTCCCAGCTGAATGCCTTTGGCACCTTTTTGTTTGGCGTAATCCGCCATTTCCTTGGATTGAGCCGCTGCTACGATCATCTCAGAAAGAACGGGTTCATGTCCGTGAATGATGATGTTGACATGGTCTTCTTTCATAATTCCCAGATTGGCCTCGGATTGCAGCGGTGACGGGGAGCCAAACAGAACATCCTGGAGATCGGTTGCCATCATCGCGCCGCCCCAACCGTCTGCCAGAGACGTCCGTGTGCACTGTTTGACAATGTTCTTGTAATCCTGATCAACCCCCATGGTCGTGCGGTGCATGATCTCGACAACTTCCCTGTCGATATTGCGGGGCAACACTCCTTGTTTTTGCCATTTTTCATATAGCGGCGCCGGGGCCCGTTTCAGGTAGTAAAGCTCTCCTTCAGCCTTGCCCCATTCATTTAGGGCTTTTTCGGCCACTTCAAGGGCAATTTCATCCAGATCACGGTCTAATTGTTCACCATCCACCTCGACTGTTGTTGCCACATCAAAGTGAGGCGCAATAGCCAGAAGCCGGAGAGGATCCTTGATCTTGTAATCCTCGGTCTCTTTGCGCGCGACCGATAAGAATACTTCCGCGACACTGCGGCCATGATCCGAGTGAGCTGCCGTTCCGGCAGCCACCATGCGGGCAAAGTTTCTGGCCGCAATGGTGTTGGCCGTGGCACCGCACAGTCCCTTTCTTTCATCTGCACCCTCGATTCCGGCCTTGGGAAGCGGCAGCCTGCACGGACCCATGGCGCAAATTTTGCAGCAGGTCCCCTGCATCCCTATGTTACAGGGCTTCATGGTGACAGCCCGATCAAAAACGGTATCGATGCCCAGATCCTGAGCACGCTTGATCATTTCCTGGGTGGCAACGTCAATGGATGCCGCAACCGGATCCGCCACTTTCTTAACCTTGACTACTTTTTCCTTTTGTTCTTCTGCCATTAAGATCCCTCCTCATAGTTGGTATAGACAACACTGTATTGAACAGAGACGAGCTGATACCCCCTGTTGTGACCCTGAGGGGATGCTGCATTGAATACCGTTTTCTTTGCCTTCACTCGTCAACCATCTTTTGTGAAGCTTCCCGCCCTGAAAGGCGGGGCTTGCAGGGAAGCGAGCCGGCCAATTCTCATCAACCGGCCCTTCTGTGAATTCTGTTCAGCCGGTCCAGCATTTTGTCCGTTTTGGATGTTTGCTGGTCAGCCGGTGTTACGGATACTTGGTCCTCAGTGGCGGCTGCCTTTCTCTTGGCAGTGAGCGCTTCGCGCTCAGCCGCCCTTTTTTGCCTGACCGACGCTTCCTCGGCCTCTCTTGTGGCCCGCGTCTCGGCTTGCGCTTTGGCTTCGGCCCTGGCTGCCTCCTCGGCTTTGCGCCTGGCTTCATCCTCAGCTTTTATTTTGGCCGCCTCCTCGGCTTTGGCTTTGGCCTCTTCTGCTGCTCTGGCCTTGGCTTCTTCTTCGGCTTTGGCTTTAGCATCAGCCGCGGCGTCTTCTGTGATCTCGGCTTTGGCTTCGGCTACAGCAGGTTTAGCCGGTTCCGTTGCAGCCTTTACCGCCGGTTCCGGTGCAGCCTTTACCGCCGGTTTTTTTGCCGCTGCAGGTGGGGCCGGTTTAACCTCTTTAACCGCTGGCGCTTTCTTGGCCGGGGCAGGCTTTGCAGCCTCTTCTTCGATTGTCAGGTCCGGCTCCGGTGCAATGGCGGCATAATCGATATTGACATCCGCCAAACTCTTTTTGATCCCAACGACATCAGCCGCAGTGCCGCCATCAATTGCCAGATCGATAAAAGATCTAACCATACGCACCGATTCAGGATGTCTCAAGATGAGAATATCCGAACCGGACATCAGGTAAGATACGGCGGCTACAGCCTCCATCAGGATGGCCCGCCGTTCCGGATCGCCAAGAATCGGCGCTTCCTCCACCGGTTGTTTGGCCTCCTTGCTTTTCCAGACCTCATTGCCAATGTTGTTGATGATAGGAAGCTGAAGCTTGTCATCCCCTTGGGTTAAGGCCGCCATTCTGAGCCGTTCCATTACCGAATAGCTGTATTCCAATCCATACCCCAAACCGCCGGTGGTAGGATCAATAATCATTCGCTCCGCAGCTACACCCAGGTTTTCGAGCAGGATGTTGACCTGTTTGGCTAGATTTACATCAATCGGTGAAGATGAAATAATTGTATGACCATATCCCATGGCAGCCGCCCCAATGCCTTTATGGTTTTTATCTTCAACCGGACCGATGGCCAATGTTTGATCCTGACATTTCTCAGCAACCATTTTGAGAACATCTTCATCTTTTTGGGGGTTGGCGCACCCCCAGACAACCAACGGCACATCCACAGCCCCGGCAACCTTTTTCACAGTAGCAGCTGCTTCTTCCGGGCTGGCATCCTTATCGTTCGGATCGATGCTTTTGAGTTGAAGCACGATCAAATCGGCGCCGAATTCATCAACGCACTTTTTCGCCCAGGCCGCGGGGTCAGTGACAACATCCTTAAAATGTGCCAGTGAAGATTCCGGCCAGTCCTCCGGTGGCATGTCCCAAATTTCCATCGCGATTTTGGGCTTATGGGGCATACTGCCTTCAAACAGATAGAAAGGATAGCATGTCTGGCCGCCGACGGTAACAGCTTTGCTGCCTTCACCGAGAGTGATTTCCTTGATGCCGCCGCTGTAAGATTCTTTGTAAAATTCAAAGCCCAATGTTACCTCCTTTAAATAACGAATCCTTCATTATTAAACCCAATTTTGTTACAGTACCTATGTTAGAACTCGCACATATTGAAACTGCAAACAGCCATTTTCAGAATTTGATATCCCCTCCCTTCCGCTCAATGCTATTTTTGAAATTCACAATATCGTCAAACAAGTCTACAGCGGTAGACGTTAAGCCATTGAATTTTAGTCAATATTCTTGTGAAGGCAGCGCTTGAATGACAGCCCCAATTGGGCCGCATCGGCCCATCTCAGCGACCATTCACCAAATTTCGGCCAAGAGGGTTTTTTATCTTGGCATTTAGCATTTGTCAATAGAGGAGTGGCATTGAATCATGTTTTATAAGTAAATCTGATTCATCTCAACAGGGACTTGCGGGCTTCCAGGCGGGACTTAAGTTTAGGAAATTTATCGAGGTCAGTGTGAGGTAGAAACAACGCCGCAACATAGTTATCCATGTAGGATACCGTTTCAGATAGTTCAAAATTGGTCATCTTTTTGGTAACCTCCACGACGTCCCGACGTATGCGGTTGGTAAGCGCGCTCATTTTGGCACCCATCAATGATCCGTTTCCGACAAAAACGACCTTACGCGGATCGGTTTCCGGCAGCAGACCGATGGTCATCGCTTTTTCCAAATCCACGAAGCTGCCGAAACCGCCTGCCAGGATGATCTTTTCGACATCCTGAATACGCATACCCACTTCCGACAACAGGGTCATACAGCCGCTGTACATGGCTCCTTTGGCCCGGATCAGGTTATCAATATCGATTTCGGTCAAAACAACATCACGGTCAATCTGGGTTTCATCCTTCCAAGCCAGCACGTATTCATATATGCCGTCATTTTCACGAATGCGATCGGTGTCCAGGTCGCGATCAAATTTTCCCAGGTTATCGATAACCCCCATTTCAAACAGCACGGCCGCAATGGTGATAAGCCCTGAACCGCAAATTCCTTTAGGCCTGACATTGCCGATGGTTATGTTCATGGGTTCGAGCGTGAGCGGATCCAGAGAAAAATCTTCAATCGCACCTTTGGTTGCTCGCATACCGAATGTGACGCCCCCGCCCTCGAAAGCCGGACCGGCAGAAGCAGCTGCGCAGGCCAGCCAATCCTTGTTGCCGATAACAATCTCGGCATTGGTCCCAATGTCCATAAACAGGGTAAGCTCTTCGGCCCGGTAAATGCCGGACCCCATGACACCGGCCACAATATCACCGCCCACATAGCTGGATACCGCGGGATAGACCAAAGCGGTTACATGGTCGCCTAACGCCATACCCAAATCCACGGCCTTAAACGGCGGATAAAGGGTTGCCGCCGGAACATAGGGTGAACGACGGATATATCGTGGATTTACCTTTAGCATGAGCTGGGTCATGGTGGTGTTGCCGGCCAGGGTAATGGTAGAAATCTCGTCGGGATCAATTTTAGCCCGTTTAACGATTTTTTCTATAATCTTGTTGATTGTCCTGGTAACCACTTCCTGGAGCTTATTTAAACCGCCGGGCTTTTCGGCGAAAACAATCCGGCTGATAACATCCTCACCATAGCTGATCTGTCCATTGAACTCGCCGTATTGAGACTGGACTTTGCCGCTGATCAGATCAATTACCTGACCGTAAATGGTGGTGGTGCCAACGTCCATGGCAATCGCAAAGTTGCGGTCCGTAGCATTGCCCGGTTGCACGTTGATAATTCGGGTTTTACTGTCTTCACGGACCGAACGTGCCAGGGTGGCCGTTATTTTAAATCCTTCCTGTCTTATAATATCCGGAATCTTGCGTATAACCGACAAATCGACGTCAAGGTGATGCTCATCGTGCTTCAGCTTCAGGTGACTGACAAGTCGGGTAACATCTGCCAGGTTGTCCTGCGTATTTGGTTCGGGCAGCTCCAAATATTTCTTTTCAACCGGTGGGACAAAAAGACCCTTTTCCTTTAATTCCTCAAGATCCATCTCCTGAATTCGAGCCGTACGCCTGGGGGTAGTCTGTATGTTTAGCACACTCGCATCAACCTCAGATTCTATCGGTATTCTTACGGTAAGATCGCCAGTGATCAGGCTTTGACAGGCCAGGCGCACGCCTTTTTTCTGCTCATCTGCGCTTAGTTTCTCGGTTATTCCCCCTTCAACGCTGCCCGCTTCAACTATCACGCGGCATTTGCCGCACACACCTTCACCGCCGCAGGAAGCATTTACATGGACACCGGCCTCCATAGCTGCCCGGATGAGCGGTTCGCCCTCAGCAACACTGATTTCTTTGTTGTGCGGTAAAAATTGTATGCGATACATGTTGGTCATTATAAATCGTCCTGTTTAATATCTCAATTGTGCATAAACAAAAGGAATCTTGGCACCAGATCGTCACCTTTTGACTTCATCAAATCTGCAGCTTAATAAAAGCATTCCATCTTCAAATTTGGTATTTACCCTGTAAGCAACAGTTTTAAACAGCTTTATCATACCCTGGTTTTGGGGCGAGGTATAGGCATAAAGCCCTGCAATTCCGTTGTCCCTGGCGGCCAGGGACAATTTCTTGATCAATATTTTTCCAAGCCCCTGGTGTTGAAATTCCTTGCTCACCGAAAAAGCGATTTCGGCCATGTTGTTGGCCGGATCGAGAAGATACTCTGCAATACCGACCACCCTGCCGAAACCAAACTCGCCGACCAGGGCCACCAGGGTAAGATTTTTGATGAAGTCGATCTGGGATACACTTTCAATCTCATCCCGGACAAACCTGGTTTTGGCATGAAAAAATCTGGCAACAATGTCACCTGGGTCCATATTATAAAAATGCTCCTGGATCCTTCTTTCATCAACCGGTTTGGCGGGTCTGACGACAACCGTTTTGCCATTTATCTCCAGTGTTTCTTCCAGCCTAAAAGGATAGATGCCATGCATGGCTCCTGTCAAAGTGCGGTCCGTACTGAGAAGGCCCGTCTTTTTGGCCTCGTAAAATAGCTCATCCCGAAATTTGGGATGAGCAATACTGATCATCGCCATCGCACGTTCCTGAAAGCTTTTGCCGAACAAGTTAACCGCACCGTACTCGGTGACGACAAAGTAAACATCACCCCGGGGAACAACCACTGCGGTGTCACTGAGCATCGGGACAATATGGCTTTTCTTTTCGTCTCTGGATGACGACGTAAGCATGATGATGGATTTACCGTTTTGGGCCTGGGCTGAGCCCCTTACGAAATCCAGCATTCCGGTCACGCCGGAAAAATGACTGATCGGCAGGGCATCCGCCGCAACCTGACCGGTAAGATCCATCGTCATGGCCACATTCATGGACACCATTTTATGATGTCGGGAAATAAGCGAAGGATCATTGACGTAATCAGAAGGATGGAACTCAATGCCCGGGTTATCATGTAAAAATTCGTAAAGCATTGGACTCCCGATGGCCGCGCTGGCCACCAGTTTTCCTTCGTTGAAGCCTTTTTTGCGGTTTGTGATCACGCCCTTTGACACCAGGTGCATGATGTCATCGGTCAGGTACTGGGTGTGGACACCCAGATCGTTTTTATCCGACAAAGCCACAAGAACTGCCTGGGGTGTCGTTCCGAGCCCGATCTGGATGGTTGAACCGTCATCCACCAGCCGGGCTATTTGTTGGGCAATCGTATTGGCAGACGCTGATTCCGGCGGCTGTCCAATGGTAATCAGCGCCTCATCGTATTCTGAAACCACATCCACATCGTCTACGTGAATAAAACTGCGACCCAGAACCCGTGGCATATTTGCGTTCACCTGGGCGATCACTAGATCGGCTGATAGTGCGGCCGAAAGGGTAATATCCACCGAAACCCCCAAACTCATCCAGCCGAAATCATCCGGCGGCGACACTTGTATCAGCGCCACATGGATGGGCAGCAAACGACTTCTGAACAGGCGGGGTACCGCAGAAAGATTAAGGGGTGTGATAAATCGTTTATTTCTGGCAATTCCTTGGGTTTTGGCCGACCCCAGATAAATTGTCCGAATGTTAAGGGCCTGGTCTTTTGATTTGGCAGCAATCAATGTCAGCGGGCCGGTTTCAAGGGCCAAAAGGCGTACGATTTCAAGGTCGGTTAACCTTGGCGTGGCTTCGCACAGGGCTCGAACCAGGTGCTGGGGTTCTCCGCCGGAAGACCCGATAAAGACTCTCTGACCCGGTTTAATTAATTTCATCGCTTCTTGGGCACTGCGCTTCATCTCCACATACTTGTCCGCCCAATAACCGATTTTGGCCATACAACCACCTCGTGGGTAAAGATATTCGGCTTGTGAGGTAACGATGTTTTGAGTTAATATTTTTATCTCATTGCATAGATATTATCAAGTAGAACCGAAATATTTGAAATATACTCTATTCCTGCAAGCCCCGCCTTTTATGGCGGAGAGCTTCGCAATTGCAATCGATGGTCAGCGCAAAGCCCGACGGTGGCCGCCCCCGGTTCCGGTCATGTTTTGAAGATTAATAACACAATCACAGCAACTAAAATTAACGAAGTAAAGCCCAACGCCGGAAATATGGCCCCGATACCGGCAGTGATCTCTATAAACGCAGCCATTTTTACAGCCAGGGCACCCACCCCGAATGTCAAAACAAACTTGGTGCCAAAGGCTGAATGATGAAACCGTCTGGGTGTAAAATTGGCCACCAACGTGTTTTCGATCGGTTGCATCCCCAGAAGGAAGAAAAAATAAATAACCGCCAGACCAACCAACGATATATTACTCGCCAGCGCCATGAGAAACGCGGCAGGAACAGTTAGCATATGAAATACGAGATAACCGTACTTTGGCGCATACCGCTCTGCGATGCGACCACCCGTATATTGCCCCAGCATCCCCACCAGGAAAATTATGGAAGTAAGGGAAGTGGCCACGAGATTTTTGGAAAGGCCACCGCTGGCGGTTGATGTAAGCCACAGAAAAATTTGCTGGTTTTTGAGCTCAAAATATGCCGGCAAAATAACCGTGGCACCCCGGTAGACGATACCACCCAGCATCATTGCTACCAGTAAGATGAGAAATGCACTCAGCATTCCGTTCTCCTGAGCCGAAACAGCGGGCTGGGAGTGATCGGATTGGGATATGGGTAAAGCCAGCAACAGTAAAAATCCGCAAAGATTCAACCCTGCTAAAAACAAATATGCCGCCTGGGGGCCCCAGAACCAATTAAAAAAACCGGCCAACAGCGGGGCTGTGGCCAGACCCAAATTACCGAACATTCCGTTAAATCCCATACCCACGCTGACGCGCCGCATTTCTTTTGAAATCAATCCCAGCCCTGCAGGGTGGTATATTCCGGTAAAAAATCCGAGGGCGGCCAGTGCCCCTGCGAAGGCACCCGGGGATTCTAACCATACGGCCGCCGCGATTCCCGCCAAACCCGATCCCAGATAGAAAAGAATCAGAAGGGGCTTTGCCCCCCAGCGGTCGGCGGCCAGTCCCCAGGGAAGCGCGGTAAGTCCGAAAAGCAGGTACATCCAGAAAGATAGACCAAGCACCTGGGCCATTGTCAGATTCATCCGTGCGGTCAGGGGAATAACCAGGGCCGGAAACACCAACATATTGAAGTGACTCAGGAAGTGGCCTAAGCAGGTGTTTAGCAGTATTCGTTTTTCGAAGGATTCCATTTTTTTACTATCCGTGATATCCGTGCAATCCGTTCTAAGTCTATTTTGAACCACTGATGACACGGATCGATTCAAAGGGCGTATACAAGACAAAATGAGAATCGACCATATATGAGGAACACCAGAGGGTCAAGCACTCCCTTGCCCGGCAGTTAATTCTTGACTCAAAATACTGTCGCACTGGATCGACACCACCAACGCGTGACCGGCCGGGCAGTGGCCTGGGTTACATCCGGGCTGGTGACGGTCGTTTTCGTGAATGGGGTTAAGCGCTATCTTTTTAACACCAGTTTTGTTTTTTTTCAGCTAGTCGGGCTGGCGCTTGTCGTATTTTTTTCTCAACTCACCACCTGGCTTTCTAAAGTTTCTTTTAGACTTTAAAACAATAACTTACAGTTCCCATCCTCTTGACTCGGCATCATAATTGATTAGCTTTTCTGACAAACCTTTAAAGGTTTGATCCGGTTCTGACAACATACAAATTGGGTATGACAAGAACCGAATTCACAAATCTGAATGAAGGAGTTGGACTAGAAGTGGTTTCAAAACCACGCCTGGGGCGGGCAAGCCTCAGATCAAGTTCAAGGACAAGGTGAAATACGATGAAAAGACGTGATTTTCTAAAAAAGACCGGGTTGGGAGCAGCCGCGGTTGCTGCCACTGCAGTAAGTGCGCCGGCAGTTATAGCCAAAAAAACATATAGGTGGAAAATGGTCACCACCTGGCCCGCCGGGCTTCCAGTTCTCCAGGAAGGTTGTGAACGCCTGGCCCAAAGAATCACTGATATGACGGGCGGTCAAATTCAGATTCTGGTGTTTGCCGCCGGTGAATTGGTGTTGCCCATTGAAAGTTTTCAAGCGGTATCGGAAGGAACGGTTGAGGTCGGCAGCGGGGCTTCCTATTATTGGGCCGACAAAGAGCCGGCAACCCAATGGTTTGCAGCCGTCCCCTTCGGTCTGAATGCCCAGGGAATGGCGGCCTGGTTTCACGGCGATGACGGGCTGAAGCTCTGGGAGGAAACCTATGCTCCGTTTAACCTGGTGCCCCGACCCGGCGGTTCCACCGGTGTGCAGATGGGCGGCTGGTTCAACAAAAAGATTAATAATATCAACGATTACAAAGGATTGAAGATGCGTATCCCGGGCCTGGGCGGCAAAGTCGTGGCCAAAGCCGGGGGGACGGTTGTCCAGCATGATCTTCGCATGGGCTTTTATCAAGCCGCCAAATACTATTATTATCCCGGCTGGCACTCACCCGGCACCTATCTGGAGTATTTCTTCAATAAAAAGGCCTATGATTCACTGCCCAGAGATTTACAACACATCGTAGACGTCGCCTGTATGGAAAACGAACACTGGGTCCTGACCCAGTTCGATGCCCAAAACGGTGCGGCCCTGCAAACGCTGCTCAATGAAAAAAAGGTGCAATTGATCAAGTTCCCCGATACCGTACTCGATGCATTGCGCCCGCTTGCTGAAGAAGTCCTGCAGGAAGAAGCGGCCAAAAGCCCAATGGCGAGAAAGGTAAACGACTCCTTCAAAAAATTCCAAAAAGTGATCGGCACCTGGGGTACCAGTTCCGAAAAAGCCTACTATGACAGCATTCTGCCGCGGTTTTCCTAAATCGCTTAGCAGCTGACAGGTAAGATCGCAAAACAGGTGATGGGCTTTAATAATAAAAATCAATAACGGCCAGCCGTTGTATTACGGGCGGCTGGCCGTTTTGAATATTGAAACGACAGGGCCTTCGATCAGGACTTTTCGTCTTGTTCCAACGCGTCGTTTGCTCCCTCGTTTTCCCCGATCGATGTAACCGCATCTGAATCAGGTACCTCCTGAACCTTCCTCAGTTTGCGCTCAATGACCCGGGTTCTGACTTCAGCTTTATCAATGGTATTGCTGGCTTCCTGCAGTTTCTTTTTGGTTTTGGCCAGTACGTTGCCGAATTTTCCGAACTCTGTTTTCACAACACCCAACAACTCCCAGACCTCACTCGAACGTTTCTCTATAGCAAGGGTCCTGAAACCCATCTGCAGGCTGTTCAGCAGGGCCGCCAGAGTTGTGGGTCCGGTAACGACGATACGAAAATCTCTCTGCAGCACATCACACAGGCCGGGTCGGCGCAACACCTCTGCATACAGACCTTCCACCGGCAGGAACATAATCCCGAAATCAGTGGTGTTGGGCGGGTCGATGTACTTTTCCTTTATATACCTGGCTTC
This sequence comes from uncultured Desulfobacterales bacterium, assembly GCA_947259865.1. The sequence continues at coordinate 27,245 of CAMYNZ010000005.1, forward strand.
CAATTTTATGCGGGCCTCTAAATTTTTTATCGATTTTTCGGCCAGCTCCTTATCGGCTGCCTCTTGAGCATCGACCAGGCGCTGATAATCCTCCTGGGGGAATTTGGCGTCAATGGGCAGCCAAACCACGCGCTCCTTGTTTTCATCATGTCCCGGCAATTTAATGGCAAATTCAACACGATCATTGCTATTCTTTTTTGTAGCGACATTAACAGCATATTGATCCGGTGTTAAGATCTGTTCGAGAATGCTGCTGAGCCTGATTTCCCCCCAGGTCCCGCGGGTCTTCACATTGGTCAAGACTTTCTTCAAATCACCGACACCGGTAGCCAGGGTTCGCATTTCACCCAACCCTTTGTAGACCTGCTCCAGGCGTTCACTGACTTGTTTAAAAGATTCGCCCAGACGTTTTTCCAGGGTAGATTGAAGCTTTTCATCAACCGTCGCACGCATTTGCTCCAGTTTTTTGCTGTTATCCTCACGCAGGTTCCGCAGTTGAGTTTCCATGCTCTGGCGCATGGCCTCATATTTTCTTTCATGAAGCTTGGTCATATCCACCAGCTGTTTTGAAAAAGAATCGAGTTGATCCTTTTGCATACCGGCATTTTCGGTCATCCGTTTTAGCAATGAGTCGCTGGAATATTTCAAGGATTCACCGAGCTCGTGACGGGCCTGCTGAGCAGTGAGGGTTGTTTCCTGCCGGTTGCGGGCAATTTCATCTTTTACGGTATTCGTAATCGATTTCTGATTACTCTCCTGGGCAGCCATCTGGTCTCGCAATTGACCAAAAGCGTCGCTCGGTGTGCGTCTGGACAGAATTATTAAAAAAATGATAGTGGCAACCGAAAAAACAAGGACAAACAAAAGCAATATTTCAATATGATATGTTTCAAGCAACACGTCGATTAACTGGGCAATGCCTTTCATGCAGACAGAATTCCTTCCGGGCAAACAGTGGTCTAACCCTTTGTAAGATATTAAAATAAATATAAAAATTCTTTCAGCTGAGCGAATTATAGGAAAATCTTACCCAGGCGTCAAGCCTGAAACCTGGGTCAGTTTTTTGGGCCTTACTGCAGTTTGGATCATGCTGTTATCCGTATCTTTTTCCCCACCGGCATGGGTATCGCAACTTTTAAAAAAAGGACTGAAAAACAGCCAGGCCTAAAGACTTGACAGCCTGTTTCTTTTGCTCCACAGTCTTGATTCATTCTTCCGCCAGAGAATTGATTCGTATGCCTGAATTGCCTGAAGTACAGACGCTTGTAAACGACCTGAACGCCGCTGGCCTCGTCGGCAAACGGATTGCAGGTGCCGCTGTTTACTGGCCCCGGAGCATTGCGAAGCTCTCACCTAAGGTTTTTTGCACTCGCATCCGAGCAAAAACCATTCGGCATATTTGGCGCCGTGGCAAATTTATTGTTTTTGATCTCTCCGCTGATCACCATCTCCTCATCCATCTTCGCATGACCGGACGTCTTCATCTGGTTGCACCGGACCTGAAGCGATCCAAACATGAGCATGTAATCCTAACCCTGGGAAAGCGCTTACATCTGCGCTTCCACGACACCCGCAAGTTCGGCCGCATGTTTCTGGTAAACGATCTTGAACCGATTTTAAATCCGCTGGGACCCGAACCGCTGGCCGCAGCGTTTACAGCCAGGATGTTGACCGATCGTTTGCAATCCAGAAAACGTTTGATGAAACCGTTGCTGCTGGATCAGACATTCATTGCCGGTCTGGGTAACATATACGTGGATGAAGCCCTGTGGGAGGCCCGAATTCATCCCTGCCGAATTGCCACCAGCCTTTCCAAAACCGAGACGAAGGCTTTGCACCGGGCCATCCCAAAAGTGTTAAACCGCGGGCTAAAAAATCTCGGCACCAGCCTCGGAACCGGTAAATCGAATTTTTATTCGGTGGCCCGGCACCGGGGTCGCAACCAAGATCAATTGAAAGTTTTCCGACGGGCGGGTCAGCCCTGCCCCCGTTGCAAAACTCGGGTCGAACGCATTATCGTCGGTCAGCGCAGCACCCATATCTGCTCCCGATGCCAAAAAATTTAGTTTTTTCCCGATCCTCATCCTTTTACATTAATATTTACATTGACATTTACATTTTGTTGCGTTATTTTATCATATCCGTTCATCAACAAGGAGATTTGCCGTGCAACCGAATCTAACGCCAAAACAACAACGACTTCTCAGGTACCTGGAGCGCGAAATCACCCGAACCGGAAAAGCCCCCAGCCTGCGACAGGCAGCAACTGCTATGGGCGTGAGCCACGCCGCGGTGTCTCAACTGATCAAAGCCCTTGAGGAGAAGGGAACTGTCAAACGTGAGGGACGCTACAGCCGCACTGTCCACCTGCTGAATCGGGCCCGGGAAACGGCGGGCATCATGCGCTGGCTAGAGGTGCCGGTCATCGGAAAAATTGCCGCCGGTCTGCCATTGTACGCTCAACAGGAGTGGGACGGCAGTGTGGTGGTTGATACGGCCATGCACCGGGGTCCCAACCTGTTCGCACTCCGGGTAAGGGGGGACTCGATGAAAGGCGCCGCTATCCTGGAAGGGGATCTGGTGATTTGTGAGCCGCGTCAATATGCTGAAAACGGCGAAATTGTCGTCGCCTTGATCCACCAGGAAGAAGCCACCGTCAAACGTTTTTTTCGCCGCAAATCGCACATTGAATTGCGGCCCGAAAATCCGGCCTATCGACCGATGACATACGCTTTTAGTGAGGTCCTGATTCAGGGCAAGGTCGTGGGCGTCCAGCGGGGCCCGCAAGGCATCCGTTAGCTCAAAGCTCATAGCTCATCGCTCATAGCAAAATTTTTTTTATCCCTTAGGCTATCAGCTATGAGCCGTCAGCTATCAGCTTTCCGCTTGTAGCACTCACCTGATGCTGAATGATTTACTGTTTTTCAACCGGCACGCCGTGCTGCGCGTTGCGAGTTACGGGTTAAAATGAAAAACGCGCAACTTGCAACCCGTAACTCGCAACATTTTCGGTTTAAAGTAAGATTACTTTCAAATGATCGCAAAATCGACAGAAAACCGACTGCCCTCTTCGTCCTGCCGCCTGTTTGTCGGCACCAGCGGTTATCTCTATACCGAGTGGGCCGAAGCCGGATTTTACCCGCCCGGCACGTCCTCGAGTAAAATGCTGGCGCTGTATGCCCGGCAATTTTCGATTATCGAACTCAACTACACCTGGTATCAGATGCCCCGGGCCGAGACGGTTGAGCGGCAGCGCCGCCATGCACCGCCGGGGTTTTTGTTTGCCGCCAAGTTGACCCGTACCCTCACCCACGAGATCGGCATTCAGGGCTGGCCCGATCATGCGGCGGATTACCGGGATGGGGTGGCGCCACTTGTCCAGGCCGGGCAGTTAACAGCCGTGTTGATTCAGCTTCCGCCCGCATTTGACCGTACTCTCCGGCACCGCGAGCATCTGGCAGCCTTGATCGATACACTTCACGGCCTACCCCTGGCAGTTGAATTTCGTCACCGCTCCTGGGCCAACGATCGTGTGTTTGGTGAACTTGAACGCCGCCGGATTACGCTGGTTGCTGTTGACGGACCGGATCTACCGGACCTGTTTCCGGCCCCGGCACTGGTAACCAATCCGGATCTGTTTTATGTCCGTTTTCACGGTCGCAATCTCAAGGGCTGGCGCTCGGGAAAAATGCAGCATCAATTCAATTACAGCTATTCCGATGAAGAATTGCACGAGTGGATCGAAGCAAAAATTGAATCTATGAGCACCCGTGCCCGCAGGGGTGTCATTTTTTTCAATAACCATGTCCGGGCCCAGGCGCCGGATAATGCGCTACGGATGATCAAGCTGCTGCGCGAACGAGGAATGGTTGTAGTCTGAAAAATCGTATTCACCGCAGAGGCGCGGAGAGCGCAGAGAGACCATTTTTTCCGTTGCCGGTGAGAGGCCGGCAACGGAAAACCGCTCAGCAGCTGCACGCAGCTGCAAATGGAGACGTTGCAAAAAATTTCTTTTAACTGTCAGGATGATAACATTCCGCAGGGTGGATTTTTTTGCTTTCCGCCCTCTCGGCGGAAAGCAAAACGACAAATTCTCTGCGCCCTCCGCGTCTCTGCGGTGAACAAAACACGGAGACCCTTCTCCAATGCCTGAACGTTCGATCATCCATATCAATGTCGCCGATTTTGCGGTGGCCGTTGAACGTGTACTGGATAGCCGGCTGCGGAAACACCCGGTGGTTATCGCTCCTGAAGGCGCTGTGCGCGCGACGGTATATGATATGAGCGAGGAAGCGTATCAAAGCGGGGTGCGCAAAGGAATGGCTCTGCGACGGGCACTACGTTTTTGTCGTGATGCTGCAATACTGCCACCTCACCCCGACCGCTACGAACGCGCCATGACCGAACTTCTCAAATGCGCATCACCCTATTCCCCGCTGATCGAAATGACGGATCACAAGGGACATCTGTTTATCGATGCCACCGGAACGGGAAAACTGTTCGGCCCGCCCCCCGATCTGGCTTCACGCATCCGCCAGTCCGTGCGAACCGATCTGGGTTTTGATCCGATCTGGTCCGTCGCTTCCAACAAACTGCTGGCCAAGGTTGCCACCCGTATGGTCAAACCGGCCGGGGAATACATCGTCAAATCAGGTGAGGAAGCGGTTTTCCTTAACCCCCTGCCTGTTTATCTTATTCCCGGCATAGAACAGGATGATTTAAAACGCCTGGGGGAGTTCAATCTCACGCTCGTCAATCATGTCTCTCGCCTTTCATTGGAGCAGCTGGAAGTCGTGTTCGGCAGCCGCAGCCGCTGCCTGCATGACGCCGTCCGCGGCATTGATCCGTCTCCGGTTTCGCCTGTCGGACACAAACGGCCGATTGTCAGCGTTGATCATGCTTTTGGCAACGACACCAATGATGTGGGGGTCGTAAAAGGCACCCTGTACCGGCTCATTGAAAAAGCCGGGGCCGATCTGCGAAAGCAAAAATTGGCGGCCAGACGCATCGGTCTCGTCCTCGATTATTCCGATGGTGGCCGAATTGCCCGCCAGGCTGTTGCCAAACCAGCCACCGCTAACGATGTCCGCTTGTTTACCGCGGCAAAGCTGGCCCTCAAACGCGCCTGGACCCGCCGCGTTCGGATCCGAAACATATGTTTGGTTTGTGACCGTCTGACGTATCCACCCGCCCAGCGCGAGCTTTTTGCCGAATATGAGAACCAAAAAACAACCAGCGATAATCTGGTCCGGACCCTGGATGTCATCCGTCATCGCTTCGGCCCGGATGCTATCCAGGTCGGGCGAACGTTGGCAGCGTAGGCTTCACCGCAGAGGCGCCGAGCACGCAGAGAAAGAAAATATTTTTCCCCTGCCGTTGAGAGGACGGCAGGGGAAAAGTTTTGCTCCGCCAGAATTCCAGAGGAAATGGAGAAAATGGACATAAACCAACTGAGCAGCAAAATTATCGGAGCAGCTATCGAGGTTCACAAAGCACTTGGGCCTGGATTGCTTGAATCCGCCTATGAAAGCTGTCTGTGCCATGAACTAAACCAGCGAGGGTTATCGTTTGAGAACCAGAAACCATTGCCGGTCGCCTATAAGCGGCAAAAACTCGATTGCGGATACAGGCTGGATGTTGTGGTGGAGAATAGCATCATCCTTGAGCTGAAATCGTGTGAACAAATCGAACCGATTCATAAAGCCCAGCTTTTGACGTACCTGAAATTATCCGGCTTAAAACTAGGTTTGCTGCTGAATTTCAACGTCCCGGTCATGCGCGAAGGTATCGTACGAATCGTAAATGGACTAAAAGAATAGTCAATTCTTGGAGACTTCCGTCTCGCAACAGAAATTACATATCTAAGCAGGGAGGCTGTTTTTCCTTTTCTGCCCCCTGCCCGCCATCGCTCTCGCTCAGGCGAGGCGGGCGGGTCTCAGCAGAAAAGGAAAAGAAAACTTGACCTCTGCGTCCTCGGCGTCTCTGCGGTGAGAGCTGACATCCATGGTACCCTTAACTGTCCGATCCTACTACTCCCTCATGTGGGGCACGCGGTCCCCGCAAAAGATTTGTGCCGTCGCCCGACAACTGGGCTACAATCGTCTGGCCCTGACGGATACGGATAATCTCTACGGTCTGTGGCCTTTTTTGAACGGTTGCGAGCAGGAAAAAATTGTGCCGATAGTAGGGGCGGAATTGACGGACCCGGCAACAGGAGCCCGCGCCGTCTGCCTGGTGGAAAACGAGACAGGCTATCGTAATCTCTGTCGCCTGATTACCCGCCGTCACTCGGCTGAAAACAACAGCTTTGATTTGAAATCGGCCGTTCCGAACTGCGCCGAAGGACTGATCCTGCTGACGCAATCCAGCGAAATATTGTCTGACTGGTATACAGCCGGTGTAACGGTTGCCGCGCCGGTACCGCGCCGCCCGGACGGGGCAGCGCTTCGTTTGCGGAAAACGGCCCGACACCTAAATATACCCATGGTTGCCACGCCCGGAAGTTTCTTTCTGGCGCCTGAAGATATGAACGTCCACCGCGTGCTGCGCGCCATCGGCCTCAACACATCGCTATCCCGCTTAACCGCTAAAAATGTAGCACCATCCGACGCATGGCTGGCATCACCATCCGAGTACCGCCGGCGTTTTGATATTTTGCCGGAGGCCCTTCGGGCCACCGAAGAAATTGCCGAGCGACTGACGTTCACCGGACCGCGACATCAATTGGTGTTGCCGCCCTGGATTGAAACCCGGGGGCACACGGCCGAACAACTCCTGCGCAAGGCCGCTTATAAAGGTGCCCGTCGGCGTTACGGAAACGATCTTTCCGAAACGGTTGTGGAGCGGCTTGAACATGAACTGCGCGTCATCGAACAAATGGGCTTTTCTTCTTATTTTCTCGTGGTTCAGGATATCGTATCGCGCAGCCCGCGGATTTGCGGTCGCGGCAGCGGCGCAGCCTCGCTGGTGGCCTACTGTCTGGGAATCACCAACGTCTGTCCGGTCAAGCACAACCTCTATTTCGAGCGCTTTCTTAATCCCGGCCGCACCGATCCGCCCGACATCGACGTTGATTTTGCCTGGGATGAACGAGATGACGTACTGCTTTCCGTGTTGCGGCAATACGCCGGTCACGCCGCCCTGGTCTGCAATCATGTGGCTTTTCGACCCCGCATGGCCATCCGTGAAGTGGCCAAGGTTTACGGCCTGACCGACCGGGAAATCGGCCAGGTCACCAAGCGCCTGCCCTGGTTCTGGAAGGTGGCCACTGAAAGCGACGACCTGCTCTCCCACCTCAAGGAATTGCCCGAACTCGGTCAGCTTGATTTCCCCGAACCCTGGCCCGAGGTCATCCGCCTGGCCCAGCGGATTATCGGTCTGCCGCGTTATCTCTCCGTGCATCCGGGCGGTGTGGTGATCACCCCCAATCCCATCGACGAATACGTCCCGGTAGAGCCTGCGCCCAAAGGGGTGCCGATTATCCAGTGGGAAAAAGACGGCACAGAAGAGGCCGGGTTGGTGAAAATAGATCTGCTCGGCAACCGCAGCCTGGGCGTCATCCGGGATGCCATTGCCAATGTGCGGGCCAACGATATCCGTTTTGACGAAAAGCAGTGGGAACCGGAAGATGATCCGGCCACTCAAACCACCGTCGCCAGGGGTCAAACCATGGGCTGCTTTTATATTGAAAGCCCGGCCACACGCCTGCTGCAGCAAAGGACCGCGGTCGGCGACTTTGAGCACCTGGTGATCCACAGCAGCATCATCCGTCCGGCGGCCAATACCTTTATTCGCGAATATATTCGCCGGTTGCGCGGCGGTAGATGGCAACCGATTCACCCGCTGCTGGCGGATGTTCTGGATGAAACCTACGGCATCATGGTTTATCAGGAAGATGTTTCAAAAACGGCCATGGCGATTGCCGGTTTTTCGCACGTGGATGCCGATGGTCTCCGCAAAATTCTGTCCAAAAAGGACAAAGCTCGCCGGCTGGGCGACTACAGGCAGCGCTTTGTATCCGGTGCTCGCCGGCGCGGTGTCAGCCATGAGCAAATCGATGCCATCTGGAACATGATGATGAGTTTTGCCGGCTATTCCTTCTGCAAGCCCCACAGCGCCAGCTTTGCCCGGGTATCGTTCCAGTCCGCCTATATAAAAACCCACCACCCCGCCGAGTTTATCGCCGCGGTCATCAGCAATCAGGGCGGTTTTTACGGCACGTTTGCGTATGTGTCGGAGGCCCGTCGCATGGGTTTAGAAATCCTTGCGCCGGATGTAAACCGGGGCGATATCCGCTGGAAAGGCAGCGGCAAAACACTACGGACCGGATTTTTATCGGTCAGCAACTTGAGCACCCACACGCGGCAGCGGATCATTGAAAACCGGAAGACCGGGCCCTACCGCAGTCTGTTGGATTTCCTCGAGCGGGTGCGGCCCGATGATCCGGAAGCGCGGTCGTTGATTCACGCCGGCGCATTTGATTCGCTCCATCATCAGGAGGCCCGGGCCACGTTGCTGTGGGAGCTGGCCGCTTGGCAAAAATCCCGAACACTCCGATCCGCAAAAACAGATCTGTTTAGCAATGGGTCCCGGCTGGCCATCGCCAGACCCGCATTTCCGCCGGAAAACGAACGGCTGCGCCTGCGGCATGAATTTGCATCCCTCGGTTTTTTGTGCGACCGGCACCCAATGGTGCTTTACAAAAGGGTCCTGAAAAATCGCGGCATCGTCAAAGCCCGGGATTTGAAGCGTTTTGTGGGTAAACAGGTAAAGATTGCCGGTCTGCTCATCACGGGCAAAGTCGTCAGCACCAAACACGGTGAGCCCATGGAATTTTTGACCTTCGAAGACGAAACCGGTCTGGTGGAGACCACCTTCTTTCCGACGGCCTACCGCAAGTTTTGCTACATGCTGGATCGCACCCGGCCATACATCCTCACCGGTAAGGTGGAAGAGGAATTCGGGGCCGTGACCCTGACCGTGGTAAAGGTGGAGACAATCAGGTTACCTGTTGATGCTAACCTGCAAGAAAAGTCCAGCTAAGGGCAAGCAACTGAGAGGGGCTCAAATTTGCTCAAGATTATGGCACGCGCATAAAAATCGACATTGACTTTCAAGCTTATCTTCGATATTTGGATTTTCATCGTTTCGGTTGATTTGAACTCTCCATATGTTATCACGCTCGATTAACAAGAATGACTGATTGGGCCTTCTATTGTAAGCTACACCCATTGCAGCAATAAGATTTTCCGAGGATGCATCTTGATAATATTTCGAGCCGGCATCCATATCCCGACACAGGAGATTTATAATGAAAAGCGTTTACCTGCCAGTGGTTTTTGCTCTTTTGATTGCACTCTGTGTACCGTCCTTTGCCAGCCAGGACGCAAATGCCACGTTAAAGGCAGTCATTAAGATCCGCTCGATTTTTTCAGACGACGCACGCACGGCCAGCTTACTCGGAACAGAAAGAGAGGGAAACGGCGTCGTCATTGATTCAAATGGTCATATTCTAACGATCGGCTATTTGGTTATGGAAGCCAAGAGCATCAAAGTGTTTGTGCAAGAAGACATGCCGATCAAGGCCACATTCGTTGGCTATGATTACCGCACCGGCTTCGGTATCATAAAGGCAAACCGGCCTTTGAATATAAAACCCCTGCAACTGGGGCAATCATCACAAGTCAAAGAGGGTGACCCCGTCCTGGTAGTGAGTCACGGTGGATCAGATGCCGTTCAAGGTGCTCGAGTTGTCTCGCGCGGTGAATTTATAGGCTATTGGGAATATATTCTCGAAGATGCCATATATACGGCACCGCCGCACGCTAAGTTTGGTGGGGCAGCTCTGTTAGGACCCGAGGGCCGGCTTTTGGGCATCGGATCGATTTACACGCAATTGATGATCCCGGAAACGGGTTTAGTCCCCTGCAATATGTCTGTCCCCATCGACCGCCTCAAACCGATTCTGGATGACCTCATCAGTTCAGGACGTTCATCCACACCGCCTAATCCCTGGTTGGGGGTACACGCGGAAGAGGCATATGGTCGCATAATCGTTCTTAGAGTCACCGCCGGAAGCCCTGCTGAAAAAGCAGGTCTGCAACCCACTGATGTCATTTTGACTGTAAATAAAATGACAGTAAACGGGCTTGCTGATTTTTATCGCAAGGTGTGGGGCCTCGGCAAACCCGGTGTTGAAGTTCCGCTAAGCATTCTCCAGGGAAATCAAGTCCGCAATTTAACAGTCCCCTCTGCCAACCGCTATCAGTATCTAAAAAAATAGGAGGGAAACTCAATGCAATATCGATTTCATCACGTCCACATAATCTGCAAAGATCTGGAACACATGATCGGTTTTTTTACCGAAGTCCTGAATGCCGAGCTCATCGCCCGAAAAAAATTTGGGACTGCGGACGGGGCTTCACTCGATCTTCAGGGCACCACTATCAACCTACGCGTTGCCCGGGAGGATGAAGATATGGTCGGCGATGCCTCTCAAACAATTTACGGATATGATCATATCGGCCTCAATGTAGACGATGTAGACGCCGCTTATAGAGACCTGACACAGCGGGGATATTTATTTTTTATGCCCCCCAAGGATATTCCCAACTTGAGAATCGCTTTTTTCAGGGGCCCGGAAGATATAACCATTGAACTTGTTCAGAAGTTGGATTGACCGGATCGTTTCCCTAAAACCCTCCTTTTCTTTGAGGGCAATACGGGACGTCCCCTTTTACGAATTTTCCGCTTGAGACTCACCCTGTAATAAAAATCCAGCTGCAGGCCGGCCGGTGAGCTATGCTCTAACTCGCTGAAAAGCCCGGCACCCGCGCAAAGAATCGCCGTTGACAATTAGGCCCGTTTTCAATATTTGAAAATGAATCTATTCTATATATGTGACTGCTCCATGTGCTGGGTTGCTGCTGTAACCGATTCACACGTCACAATATTCACTCAATTCGCTCTTAAAGAGAGGGCCTTTTAAAATTCAATTCAATCAAAAATGAAAGATTCCATATCTTCGGTCATTATTGAAAGTATGAGTGACGGTTTGTTCGTGCTCGATTTTAGGGGCTATTTTACGCATATAAACAGGGCAGCCCTGAAACTTTTAGGGGTAAGCGGGGATCGGATTTACGATAATACCTACCTGCAAGTATTCATGGACAGTCCTGAGAATGATGAATTTAATGATATCCTCTTTGATGGAATTCAAAATAGAGAGACGCGGTCGTATCGTGAAGTCCCCTTTAAAAACAGGGACGGCAACTATTATGATCTCGCCGTAACGACCTCCTTTTTAAGGCCAGCGAGCGGGCAGTCTGAAAAGACGGGTATTGTGGTTGTCTTTAAAGATATTACCGAATTCAAGGCATTGGAACGCGCGCGCCATAGGGTCATCAATCACCTGTCACATGAACTGAAAACACCGCTGTCCATCATTGTTACATCATTAAAAACAGCTGAATCATCAATAAAAGAAAAGACA
>CAMYNZ010000006.1 GCA_947259865.1 uncultured Desulfobacterales bacterium
TCCACCAATAGGGCCATTGCCTTTCGAATGGTGATGTTACTGACACTAAATTCCTCCGCCAGGTGTTTTTCCGAAGGAACGATATCACCCGGTGGGTATTGGCGGGATTGGATCCGTCCCTTTAAGGTTTCGGCCACCCGGTAATAGTATGGTATGGTTGTTTCCCTGGCCATAATGTCATAAAAGTATATATTTATACATTATGGCTGTCAACATACCCTTAAAATAAATTGTGATGACTGAAACTCGATCCTGCATTTGCATGATTCTGACTAAGATCAAGTCTGAGGGCTATTCAGATATCCATGTCATATCTCAGGATTTCCCTACCTTGTTATGTTCTCAATATACATGCTACCTCGCTAATCCTGAGGTATAAATCCGCTATCTGAAATTAATCATCAGGTTCACAGCCCACTGGATTCAAGGGCTTTTCAATTTTATTTGACCTTTTGCAATTGTATGGGGTATACGATCCTAAATTGGTTCTGATTTCCAGCTCTTACTGACCTGAAGCGTCTCTCCATTTATAGAATCGAATCCTATTTCTCATCTGAACTTGCGTTCCTTTGAATAGTCCATATTCTGGTTCCCCGTGTTTGGATCCTTAAAAAAGGAGGTTACAATTATGGAAGAAGTCAGTACAAAAACTCAAATGGCAAAAATCCGTAGCTTTGAAAGAGGGTTTATGGCTACCCATTTAATAAACATTGGTGACAGGGTTGGAGTATTCGAAAAACTGAATGAAAAAAAAGAAGAAGGATTAACAGTAGCAGATTTGGCCACTGAACTTGAGGTTCATGAACCTTATTTGAAATTCTGGTGCCAGACTGCCTATCATTTTGAAATCCTGGATTGTGATGATCAGGGCAAATTTAAACTTCAACCATTTTTTGATGAGATATTGGGTGACAAAAATCATTTCCGGAACTATCTGGCCAACATCACCTTGGATGTTGATTTATTCGGTATCTTGTTGAAGGACGCTTCTGAGTATTTCAAGACCGGGAAAATCGCGGAAACCTTTGCCGACCCTGAGGTCTCAAGGATTGCCTATGAAACGACAAAAAATATCTATCTAGCCTTTCTTTTCATAATATTTCCAAAAAACGAACATCTTAAAGAGCTATTGGATAAAGGAATCAAATTTTTAGACATTGGTTGTGGAAATGGTGCTCTGATTGTACAGTTTGCGAATGCATTTGAAAATAGTAGATTTGTCGGTATAAACCCAGACATTCATGGCATTGAAGCAGCCAAAGCCACGATTTCTCAGATGGGATTGGAGGAACAAGTGACAGTAGAAAATATCGGAGGTGAAAAAATATCTTACAAAGATGAATTTGAAATGGCTAGTATGGTTGTCACACTCCACGAAATTTCACCGGATATTCGTGAAAGCGTTGTCGAAAAAGCCTATCAAGCATTGAAAAGCGGTGGTTACATCATGATTCTTGATTTTCCCTATCCAAGCAATTTTGAGGATTTCAGAAACCCGATGTACGAATACGGTACACTGGATCAATTCTTCGAAACAACTATAGGTACTGTCCATTTGGATAACGATGAACAAAACGAAATATTAACAAGGGCAGGCTTTAGAAACATCCAAAGAATGCCGATTGGTAGGGGAATGTTCGATTTCATTACGGCTACTAAATAGGAAACGTTATTGGATGAGGGAGTAAAAACAGTATTCCAGGCACATGATGATCCTTTTTTCGGCAGATATGATTCGAAAAGGATTAGTCATAGTGGAGGCTTAATCTAATTCACATTACTATTAATCGTTTTACGAGCTTAGATTTCTGTTTCTTTAAATGGCGGATAATAGCGTGCTTTCATAAGTACCAATATCTCCATCAGACGGCAGGTTTTTGAAGTCTAAAAACTGTTCTGATATCCTTCAGAAAAATATGATATCTACAACTAGACCCTATCCTTGTATATTCTCAATTAATCTGCAATTTTTAAGTTTTGTGCACACCCCAATATATGGGATTCTACATAATTTCAAAAAATAAAGACTATCTTAAAATCCATGCTTGTTACTGGTATTAATCATCAAGTACTATGGCAAGGAGTGTTCGCTTGGGATATTCGCAGATTCGAGAAAATTCTGAGCAAATAAGCACAAACTGTAAAAAACGTGCTGATGGTATAACCGGGATAAAAGCCCTCAAAAGACGCTTTGATAGAATCATTATTTTTTTTCGTATGAACAGTCATACTGAAAGGTTGCACGGTCTTGATCATTTACGGGCAGTCGCTATCGTGCTTGTGTTATTATTTCACTACGAATTATATTACGGTGTACCTGAATGGTTAGACACGTTCTGTAAATTTGGGTGGTCGGGTGTCGATCTGTTTTTTGTACTGAGTGGATATCTGATTGCCGATAAATTATTTCGTGAGTTGGATGCAAAAGGGAAGATTGACATTAAAGGGTTTTATTTAAAAAATCGATTTCTGCGCATTATCCCAGCGTACTTAGCCGTTGTTGCATTATATTTTTCTTTTCCTAGTCTACAAGAATATCGTGGATCGCATCCTCCTGGATTGCAACCATTATGGAAATTTTTAACTTTTACGCAAAACATTTCTATCGATATGTATAGGCCTACTTTTTCTCATGCTTGGTCATTATGTGTGGAGGAACATTTTTATTTGCTGCTCCCGATTCTGCTTCACTTTATTTTTTCAAGAAAAATAACACACAAGGCTATTTACTTCTTTGTGGCTGTTGCAGTTCTAGGAGTATTGTTTCGATATTTTGTTTGGGAAACATTTGTTGCGCCTGTGCCCATCTGGGGAGGAAAAAAAATCGTTGTTGCTATTAAAGAAATTTATTACCCAACATACACTCGATTAGATGGTTTGCTAGTTGGCGTTGTCATTGCTTCCATATTTAAATACAGTTCTTCATTAAAAGAAACGTTAGTAAAATATGGAAATGGGTTTCTAGTTTTATCTATATTATTACTTATCGCCACTTATTTTTTGTTTGGTGGTACGTTTGTCTCACTAAAATCTACTTCATTGACAACGACTCTTTTTGGTTTTCCATTAGTATCACTTGCATACGGATTTATGGTGATCGCTGCATTGAGCCCAAATTGCCTATTGTCTAAATATAAATTTAGGCCAACGGCAATACTCGCCACGTTGGCCTACTCCATTTACTTAAGTCATAAAATCGTAAATCACGTAATTAATACACAATTGAAGTATGTTTTTGAACTGGAAAGTTACCAGGTATTTCCTGTTTGCTTGTTGGCTGCAGTTCTTGGTGGATTGACGTTACACCTGATTGTTGAAAAACCATTTCTTATATTACGCAATAAAATTAAACCGTAACTTCACAATATTTGTTAATAATTTTTGTCCCGCGCATAGATTGTTTATCATTAGTTTTAAAATAAAGGATTCCAACAAGATGCTGCAGTTGATCCACCCTCACAAAAACAGTGGTTTTAAGACAGACATTGAATTAGGAAAATCAATCTTTTCAATAACGAGTTCATTGTTCGGGTTGGAACAACTGAGCATTGCGTTACCGTAGATAACGGTTATCATTGTTCAATCGGATTCACGAACCAAAAATCGAGGACTGACATAATAATTCCAATTTTATTCTATGGGCAGTCCATACAATATATTGTGGTGATAAATTCAGGCCGGTGACCGTTAGGGACGAAACTGTTCCGGTAAAGCCGCCTGCTGCGCCCAGTTTTGCGGCCATTGCTGTCCGGGTTTCTCACCCAGTTTTTCCTTGAGTTTTTTTAATCCAGGCCGGGCATACTTGGGATGACCCTCCTTGAGGGTTCGACCGTTGATGGCGGCTTCGCTGCGCAGCCGTTTTCCTGCGGTCCGTTCCATCTGGCGACCCAGCCACAGCATCCGGTCCACATCGTAGCCATGCTCGATGCCCATTTCGTCGATTTGCACCAGCAGGTCCTCGTGGCAAATGAGTCCCACAAAGCGCGGATCATCGTAATAGTACTCACCTGTCCCCGGCACCGGGCAGTCATCCAGAAAATTGGCCGGCTGTCCACCCAAACCGCCAATGGTAGCCTCAAAATAGGTAATACCGGCTTGCAGGGCGGCCAGCACCGAGGCAGCAGCAACCCGCTTGGTTTCATGGAAGTGGGCGATGTGCAGGGATGTATCCGGTATCTCGTCCAGTATCATCGCGTAATAACGGTACACCTCGGGTGCTGATGCGCTGCCGTCATGGTCCGCATGCTCTATATCGGAAGCACCGATCTCCAACCAGCGCTTAGTAAATTCCACCGCATCTTTCAGTTCCGTGGCCCCGGCGATGGGACTGCCCCAGATGGTGCTGACCGTGCCGCACATTTTCATACCGGCATCGGTGCATTTTTTAATACAGCGCTCGGCCTCTTTCCAGTATTCCGGCAGCGTTGTTCCGGAATTTGCAAAATGATGTTCTTCTTCGGTAGAGACCATCATCAAACATCGATCCGGACCGATCCCTTTTTCTCTCAATTGAATAGCTCTATTGACGCCGCCTTCCCGGATTGTCACTGCAGTGATGCAGATGTCGTCGTAGTTGACGCCTTTTTTCTGGCAGCGCTTTTTGAAGCGATCACTGCGCAGATGCCCCAGCACTTCTTCGGCATCGCTGAACTGCGGCATCAGATAGGGATTGCCCAGATTGGTTACCTCGATGTTGCGACAGCCGGCAAAGATCAACTCTTCGGCATAAAAAATCTTGGCCCGGGTGGAAACGAATTTTTCCAGATGTTGAAAACCATCTCTCACCGTTATGTCACCGATGGTTACTTTTTTCGGCATTCTCGGGAAGATCTTCCAATAATCGTATTCAGTCATTATAGATATTGCCTCCTTCCTGGAATTTTTTTCTTGTTAGTCGAAACAAAATTAAAAAGCTTATTTATTATTAATTAGAAAACCATGTTATTTTTCGCCGATAAGAATCAATTAAAATAAAGATAATGTCAATACTTTAGGCAGTTTAGGCAATTTAGACACTTTAGGCATTTTTGTCGTTTATTTGCCTTTGTATTGGGGTTTTCTCTTTTCCTTAAACGCAGCCAAACCCTCCAGGCGATCATCCGTCGGTATGCAAACCCAGTAGGCATTCGACTCGATGGCAAGTCCGGAGTGAAGATCGGTCTCGAGGCCATAGTTAATGGCATATTTGGCCTGCTCAATGGCAATCGGTCCGGTTTCGCATATCATGGCCGCCATTTTGTGGCATTCATCAAGCAAATGATCTTGCTCACAAATTTTATTGACCAGTCCGATATCCAGCGCCTCTGGGGCATCTACCCGGCGACCGGTGAATATGAGTTCTTTTGCTTTTCCCTTGCCAACCAGTCTCGGTAAACGCTGGGTTCCGCCTGCACCCGGGATAATTGCCAGGCGGGTTTCCGTAAGACCCATGGTTGCATTTTTTGAAGCAACGCGAATGTCACTGGCCAGGGCCAGTTCAGTACCCCCACCAAGCGCAATGCCGTTAACAGCTGCAATAACCGGTTTGTTCAAAAATTCAATTGCCGTGAAAAGATTTCGAATCGTAAAGATGAATTCCTTAACCTGGTTCGGCGTCAGTGTGGCGCGTTCTTTTAAATCCGCCCCGGCGCAAAAAGCTTTGTCCCCTGCTCCGGTTATAATAATCACCCGGGTACTGGTTTTAAAGCGCACGGACTCAACCTGTTCTTTCAAGGCATGCAGCAGGGGAACATTAAGTGAATTCATTACCTGGGGCCGGTTGAGGGAGAGCACCATCACCCCATCCTTTTCTTCAACCAGCAAAATGTTTTCATTCATAACAGCCTCTTTCGGTTGACCTCTGAATATCGCTATTTCTGTAAGTATATAGACCTAAACACGACAACCTGCATATAAAATGTTTGTATATCAGTTACTTATAATTATGATCGAGCGCTCGCTCAGTGGAGGTACCTTACCTGGAATTCAGCGCCATTGTCAACAATTTTATATACCGATCTGTAGATTATCCAAACACTAATCTATCTATACTATATAATTACAGTTATTTATATGTACCTTTATGAATGGAAAATCAGATATGGATGAAATAGCTGATTTCCATTAATGCTTGACAATAATAAGAGAAGGATGCTAAAAAATGAATGAGCGCTCGCTCGGATTCGCTAATATTATCTGGAACAGTGGCAATACCAACTCCACGTTTAACCCGGAGATGATCAACATGGAACAACTTCGCCAAATTAAAGACATCCCCACTCAAATCAAAAATCCTGAACTGGTCGAACGCCGACGACGTCAGATCGCGGAGGCTGCCGTTCAACTTTTTATTAAAAAGGGTTTTCACAAAACCACAACCAGAGAAATCGCACAGGCTGCCGGCTTTTCCATCGGCTCTTTGTATGAATATATTGCCTCAAAAGAGGATGTATTGTATCTGGTTTGTGAAGCGATCCATAATGAGGTTGAACGCGGCGTCGCTGAAGCCCTGACAAGGGCCACGGTGGGCCGGGATGCTCTGGCAGAAGTCATTCGGGAGTATTTTCTGGTGTGCGATCGGATGAGTGACTTTATCCTGCTTATTTATCAGGAAACCCGATCCTTGCCTTCCCAATGGCAAAAACGGGTGCTTGAAAACGAACTCCGAATAACCGGTCTGTTTGTGGAAGTACTGGCTCCCATCGCCGCAACCGGTGAACTGCCCTTGCTCGATGAGCGCTCGATCGAACTTGCCGCTCATAATATAGCTGTTTTGGGCCATATGTGGACCTTTCGCCGCTGGTATCTGGGTCGTCACTATAGGATTGAAGACTATATAAAATTACAAACCGAATTTATGCTTGGATTGTACACCTAAACCCGGACCAGCCGGTTGGAGCGAAGCGTAAATCCTGATTTATCGGGGAACCAAAAAAAATCTCACGCAAAGACGCTAAGTTTGTTTGAATTCTTTTATATATTGCGTTTATATTTGCGATCTTTGCGGCTTTGCGTGAGATTAAAACCGACAGAATTCCAAAACTTTAGCTCACTTTAGATCACTTTAGGCATTTTAGGCAATTTTCAAGTAAGGAGGGGGCATGAGTGTTGACGTTGAAATATACAAGCCCAGGAATCACATCAGAGTTGTTACCGCAACATCTCTTTTCGACGGGCATGATGCAGCCATCAATATTATGCGCCGAATACTGCAATCCACAGGGGTTGAAGTTATCCACCTTGGACACAACCGTTCGGTGATGGATATTGTTGACGCTGCTATTGAGGAAGATGCACAGGGTGCAGCCGTATCGAGCTATCAGGGCGGCCACATTGAATTCTACAAATACATGGTGGATCTTTTAAAGGAAAAAGGCGCACCTCATATAAAGGTTTTTGGCGGCGGCGGCGGTGTCATCGTACCCGAAGAAATAAAGGAATTAGAAACCTACGGTGTAACCAAAATCTATTCGCCCGAAGACGGTGCCAAAATGGGACTGCAGGGCATCATCAACCATATGGTTAAAATCCTCGATTTTCCTACCGTAAAAGAGGCGGGGTTGGCCATTGACCAACTCACTCCGGACAACAAACTGCTGGTGGCTAATGTAATATCCGCTGCCGAACAGGCCAAGGCCCAGGAAGACGGCAATCTTGCCGAACTCAGAGCAAAACTGTTGAAAAAAATAAAGGGTCGCAAAACACCCATCATCGGTATTACCGGAACCGGGGGTGCCGGCAAATCATCACTAACGGATGAGCTGATCATACGCCTTCTGCATGACATCAAAGATATAAATGTAGCCATCATCAGTTGTGATCCTTCGCGCCGCAAAACCGGCGGTGCCTTGCTGGGGGATCGAATCCGCATGAACGCTATCGGCAGTCCAAGAATTTATATGCGCTCTCTGGCGACCCGGCGCGCTCAGACGGAGATCCCGGATGCATTAAGCGAAGGAATTGAGGTTGCCCGGGCAGCTGGGTTCGATCTGATCATTGCCGAAACTGCTGGTATCGGCCAGGGTGATTCCAAAATCATCGATCTGGTAGATGTATCCATGTATGTTATGACCAGCGAATTCGGCGCGGCCTCACAGCTCGAAAAAATCGATATGCTTGATTTTGCCGATCTCATCGTGGTCAACAAATATGAGAAACGGGGCAGCCAGGATGCCGTTCGAGATGTCAGAAAGCAGGTGCAGCGAAACCGCAATGCATGGGATCAGGCTGTTGAAGAGATGCCCGTTTTCGGCACTATTGCCTCAAAATTCAACGATGACGGCCTCACCGCACTGTATCACGCCCTTCTGGATAATATTGCCGAAAAAACCGGTGTTAAATTGGAATCCAGTCTTGCGAGACCGCAAACAAAGATATCGACCTCAAAAACGATTATTATTCCGCCGGAGAGAACCCGCTATCTTGCCGAAATTGCCGACACACTGAGGGGCTATCATAAACGTACCCAAGAGCAGGCTGACGCTGTGCGCCAGGCCTGGCATTTTGAAAAAACCCTGGAATCACTGAGCAGCGACGTTCCAGCCACTCTTCAACAGCTTAAAAAAGAAGTCGCCCGGGCACAATCATTGCTGGACAGAGATACGACCGATCTTTTACATGAATGGGAAGAAATCAAAGATACTTATGGTAAAGACGAGCTGGTTTATAAGGTCCGGGATCGTGATATCAGTCTGCCCCTTTACACCGAGTCATTGTCTCATCAAAAAATTCCCAAGATCGTGTTGCCCGGGTTTGAAGATCCTGGCGAAGTTTATCGATGGCTGCGGGAGGAAAATGTTCCCGGGCGGTTTCCTTTTACAGCCGGGGTCTTTCCGTTGAAAAGGGCTGATGAAGACCCCACTCGCATGTTCGCCGGCGAGGGCGATCCTGCCAGAACAAACAGACGGTTCAAACTTCTTTCGGCCAATTATGAAGCCAAACGTTTATCAACGGCCTTTGATTCTGTGACCTTATATGGATATGACCCTGATGTCCGGCCGGATATCTTTGGCAAGGTAGGAACATCCGGGGTGAGTATCTGCACGCTGGACGATGTCAAAGTTTTATACAGTGGTTTTGATTTGTGTGCACCCAGCACCTCTGTTTCAATGACCATCAACGGCCCGGCACCGATCATGCTGGCCATGTTTTTAAATACGGCGATCGATCAACAGGTAGATAAATATAACGCTGAAAACGGTAAACCGCCTTCGGCGGCAACTTACAAAAAAATCCGTTCTGAAGTTCTGTCCAACGTGCGCGGCACGGTTCAGGCAGACATTCTCAAAGAAGACCAGGGCCAAAACACATGCATATTTTCCATTCAATTTGCCTTAAAAATGATGGGAGATATACAACAATACTTCAGTGAGAATAACGTCCGTAATTTCTATTCCGTATCCATCTCCGGCTACCACATAGCCGAAGCCGGCGCCAATCCGATATCCCAGCTGGCTTTTACCCTGGCAAACGGTTTCACTTACCTGGAATATTACCTTTCACGAGGTATGCCGGTGGACAGCTTTGCACCCAATCTTTCCTTTTTCTTTTCAAATGGAATGGAACCCGAATACACGGTCATCGGTCGAGTGGCCCGACGTATTTGGGCCATCGCCATGCGGGAAAAATATGACGGCAGCGCACGCTCTCAAATGTTAAAATATCATATCCAAACTTCGGGGCGCTCGCTGCACAGCCAGGACATCCAATTTAACGATATTCGTACGACCCTGCAGGCACTTTGTGCTATTTATGACAACTGCAACAGCCTGCATACCAATGCCTTTGATGAGGCTATTACTACTCCGAGCAGTGAATCGGTTCGGAGGGCGCTGGCGATCCAATTGATTATAAACCGGGAATGGGGCTTGACGAATAATGAAAATATGCTTCAAGGCAGTTTTATCGTTGAAGAACTCACCCGGCTGGTGGAAGAAGCGGTGTTAGCCGAGTTTGACAGCATAACCGAACGCGGCGGCGTTTTGGGAGCGATGGAAACCGGTTACCAGCGCAGTAAAATTCAGGAAGAGTCGATTTATTATGAGCAGTTGAAGCATACCGGCAAACTTCCGATTATCGGCGTCAACACCTTTAGAGACCCGGATGCCAATATTGAAGAACTGGCTGAAACGGTCGAACTGGCCCGAGCAACAAAACAAGAGAAAGAATCCCAGCTCAGACGCCTGGAGAAATTTAAAAAGCGACACGCAAAGAAGGCCCCGGCCGCTTTGAAAAAACTGCAACAGGTGGCGCTTTCAGGAGAAAACATATTTGCCGAACTCATGGACACCGTCAAGGTTTGCTCCCTGGGTCAGATTACGCAAGCGCTGTTTGAGGTGGGGGGGCAATATCGACGCAATATGTAAATTTTCGAATCAGAAACGGCTCTTTTCCGCAATCTCTGCGTCAATCTTCGTAATTATTTGTGCGACGTACTCACGGTACGTCTCCGCACAATTTCTCGATTTCCTTGACCTTACGAAAAATTTCTCGTTTCTGATTCGAAAATTGATCTATAACTAATAAAATTAAAGTTCTAAACTTAACATTGAACTTTGAACATTGAACTTTGAACTAATTAAATAGGAGATGGGAATGGAAATCAAAACATTGGGGGTAATTGGTGCAGGTCAGATGGGAAACGGAATTGCCCAGGTTGCGGCCATGAGCGGACTTGACGTCATCATGAACGATATCAAACCAGAATTTGTGGAAAAGGGCCTGAACAATGTCAGCAAGATTTTAACACGCAGCTAATTTATAATTTGAATATCTTGGCAGCCTTTTCGATATCCTCCGGGCAGAAAACAAACAGACATTTTTCATCCGGGGAAGAAACTGAACCGTAGACATAGTTGATATTTATGCCTTCTTCTCCGAACTTAGTCGTAATTTTAGCAATTTCCCCGGGGGTGTTCTCAAGATCGAGGGCAATGACCGGCATAATATCAAAAAGGTAGTCATGTTGGGATAGGAGATCAATGGCTTTATCGGTATCGCCAACCAGCAATCGAATAAGGGCGAACTCGGCCGAATCCTTGCGCATGGAATTATAACTTGCCGCCGATGCGATGCGTTTGAGTGATTTACCCCGGCCTTTAAATAGTTCCTGCACATAAGCCGAGGCGTCCTGGATTGTCAGGGCATCGATATTGATTCCTTCACCGCCAAAAAGAGTGGTCAGTTTGCCAAGCTCGCCCGGCACATTTTTCATGAAAAGCGAAATTTCCGTTCTTACCATTTCTTACCCCCCATAAAATCGCTATACGATTTTATATCATAATCCTCAAGATTACATCTATAGGCAATTTGAGCGGTTAAGTCAACAATGGTAACTATCAATGATATCACAATTACCAGGCAAATCCAGAAGTGGTTTCAAAACCTCAGGTTGTGTTCGAGGGCAAGGCGTCGATTCGGTTTAAAAGCGGAGCGTACACGCAGTACGTGAGTATTTTAAGCCGGATCGCAACACAGCCATCGGACACAAGATGGGGATTTAAAACCACTTCTTAACTGTTAAGGATATTTGGTTTGAAAAGCGGCCACCCGGGTCAAACTGCCGGCCCGGAAAACAGCTGCGCCTTTCTTTATATTGATGGGGAAAGAAAAATCCGGAGCCCCATCCCACCATTCTTCGAGCTTATTCCATACAGACACTTTTTTTTGTTTTAATTTATATCCCTTATTGGCAAGCAATCGCAATAAAGCTGCCCGGCCATCCGTCACGGCCATCAATCGCAATTGGTTCGTCTTTCCGGCCGGAATCCATTGAATCTCGGAAGACCTCACCGAATTGAGATCAAAATCCTCAAAGGCGAGTGTAAAATAAAAATTTTCCATCTTTATCGGATAATTATTGGGGTTGTGAATTTTAAAAATAAAAGCATGCACAAGGGGGGCGCCATAATTACCGGCTTTACCCCTGATTGGTTTTTCATTGATTGAAAAATACCACCAGCCCCAATACTGCGATAGTTCTGCATGACTAAAAGTGACCCGGGGGGTAATAAAATTTCTGGCCGTCGGTTTTACCGCACCACCGGCACAAGCCAACACAACCATAGTAGACAACATGATACATACGAGCTTTAGTTTTATTCTCATTTGCTTGCTCTCTTTGCTCGAGGCTATGTTAGTTAGCTGATACAGTACTACCTCAATTGTGCGTAAACAAAATCAAGAGTGAATAATAACTTTTTAGTATTACGGGATATCCGGAAAATGTATACACCTCGCTACAAACCAAGGATAGTAGAATGATAGATGTCTAATCTATTTCTTCATTTTGTTTACCCTTCGGGAAAGCCTCGCCAGAGGCGGGCAAGCCGATGTTTATCCGCCAACGTACTCTGGCGGATTAATCCGCCAGAGATCTTTGGCGGAATACCCCACCTCCTGCGTTGCCAAGGGTTCGCAGTAGTTTACTACGGCTTCACCCTGGGTCGCCTTGGATCTGGGGCATCCTCGACTTTTGCACAATTAAGGTAGTCTTTATCAAAAAGGGGCCTGGCGTAGTGTAGGCAAAATCCTTGTCGACTAACCGCCGACCCGTGAATATTCGGACGTCAAATTTACCAGCCAAACCACTGATCACGCCATCTGTGCGGCCAGCGCCGCTTCAGGTCAACAACTTCAAGTATTCGAAATTTACCACTTCTGATTTCATAGATCGGAATCTTGCCTGAGATGCGGTGATCGCTGGATGTAAGGGTTATCGGAGATAACCCCAGGCCAATATCAAAACCTCTCATGGTCTCAAAGCCATTTTTGAGGATGCTTATACCGCTCAAAGATCCGGCCTTATCCGCCCTTTTTAACGCTTCCCAAAGCACAAGCACATTGGCCCAGGCCTGCACAGTCCGATTAAGGCGATTTTCCGGGGGAACACCGGGATTGTATAATTTAGCGTACTTTATCAGCTTGTTCATGAGTGGCACATTCTGACCAAAAAAGGCACATGAAGCGGCACCCAGAACCCCTTCGGCAGATTTACCGGCCAATCTTAGCAGAGTTTCGTCAAATCCCCAATTGTTTATGATGTGATCCGATTTCAGACCATAGTAAGATGCATCCCGAACTGAAACTGCCTCGGCCATAGCAGTGTTTCCATGCCAAACCAGGTCGGGTCTAAAATTTTTCATGGCCAGCACCTGGTTTTCAATGTTAATGGCCAGTATGGATACTTCCTGATCCGGGCCGATTTCAAATCCCAGCAATCGGGCCTGATCCTTTACGGCTTTGACGGGAGCAATGGCATAGGGAGAGGCAAACATGTAGGAACATTGAATGCGGGGTTTGCGTTTTTTGTAATCCGGATGTTTCGGCCATTTATGGTCAAACCAGGCCGTGATCGCAGCTCTGGCGCTGCTTGAAAAGTCATTTGAAACGGAAAGGTTATAGGGCGCCTTGGCAGGATTGGTCAAATGAGCCGGGTAAGTTGCTGATAAATAGGGCATCCTGTCCCTATTAACTGCAGGGGAAAGGGCCTCTGTATCATCGGCTCCCCATCCTAATATTGCCACGCACCCCAGTCTTTTTAATAGTTTGTATTTTGCATAAGCCTCGGGGATGCGGTTTCCATAATCAAATTGATAAAGCTTGATTTTTGTTCCGTTAACACCTCCCTTGTCATTGGCATAGCGAATAGCCTCAGCAATACCCATGGCATAGTCTTCACCGGCATCTGCGGTAGCTCCGGTTAAGTCTATCAGCGAACCGATTCTGATTTCAGCTGTTTTGTTTACATACGTTTTGCTGGAAGCGATGTTAAAATCAGTAAAAATTGCCGCTTGGGCTGAGGATAAACGTGAAAAAAGCAGACATAAACAAAGCAGCATCCAAAAAGGGGGTCTTCTCATATTTCCCACAGACGAATAGTTGATGGCTTAAATCTCTATAAAAATGACTGAAAGATGGTAAAGTTTTGCGGCCCATTTTGATCGGCGGGATGAATTATCAGTCCCGCCCATATTCTGCCATATGGCATAGATACAGGCGGGACTTGTAATTTATGCAGCCACCTAACCCAGAAACTATCTCAAAGATACATCTAACGCTCAATTACTATGTTGCGAACCTCCTCAAAATGCTCACATACTACCGCGTATGCTCCGCTTTTTCGTCGGCCCGCGCCTTGTCCTCGAACGTAACCTGCATTTTTGAGATAGCTTCAAGATACTTCCAGAAATCATTTGACACTGATCACCGGGCAGGGGGCCTTTAAGATGACATATTGGGCAGTGGAACCGAGAAGCATTTTTCGGGTTTTCGATTTTTTCTCAATACCGACAAATAATTGATCAATTTCGTTATCTTCGGCGAATTTGACAAGATCTTCTCCGGGTGACAATCCTCTGGCCAGTTGATGGGTTTCGCACTCCAGGCCCTGTTCTTCCAAAAAGGTTTTTGCTTGTCTAAGATCATTTTCCGCTTTTGTGATTTCCTCCAAAGTCTCGCCGGTGCCACCCTCCAAAGAAGTCATAACGAAAATCTTGGCATTAAAAACTTTCGCAAAATTACACGCCATCGTTAACGCCGATTTGGCAACACTTGACCCGTTGAAACCCACTAAAAACTTCATCCTGGAATCCTTTCCTAAAAGGCAGAATACGATCCGCCGTCGCTTAAAAAGCAATGGCGGGACAGGCGCAATTTTAGGTTAGCCGGTTTGTCCCGCTAACAGCTGGATTTAGCCCGCAAAAAAGGGAATCCATCCGATTTTTAATCCCGCAATAAGCGTGAGCATCGGGCTCAACGGGTTAACCTATTTCCTGTGTGAGCTTTTTGAGCCGCCTCGCAACCACCATGTACAAGCTTGGTAAACTGGTTTGAAAACCATTGCATCTTGCTCGAGGACAAGGCTAGAGGAGGTGGAAAAGCGGAGTCCGCCAAAGATCTCTGGCGGATGAGCATTTTCAGTCGCCTCCTATAACCGCCATGAATTCATATAAATGCACCTATGTAACGATACAGCAGAAACGGTTTCAGAGCCGCAGATCATGTTTGAGAGCAAGGCACGAACCGATGTAAAAGCGGAGCATACACGGTAGTATGTGAGCATTTTACATCGGTTTGTAACGCAGCTATCGAACATTAGATGGGGCTCTGAAGCCGTTTCTGGTTACATCCAGCGCTTGCGTCGTTTGTACGACTTAACTTCCTTGAAAGATTTCCGGCCACCGCCCTGGGTGACACCCATATAAAATTCTTTCACATCCGGATTGTTTTTTAACTCCCCGGAGGGACCCTCCAGGACAACTTTGCCGGACTCCATAATGTAGGCATAATTGGATATCTCCAGCGCCATCCTGGCGTTTTGTTCAACAATAAGAATGGTGGTATCCATTTCCCGGTTTATGAGTTGTATGTTTTCAAAAATCTCTTTAACCAACAGCGGCGCCAGACCCAGGGACGGTTCGTCCAGCATCAACATTTTAGGTGCCGCCATGAGAGCCCGGGCAATGGCAATCATCTGTTGTTCACCACCGGAACAGTACCCCGCCAGCCGATTGGTAACTCTGGCCAGACGCGGGAAATGATCGTACATAAGACCCTGGTCTTTACGGACAATCTGTGACCCATCCCGTCGGGTGATGGAACCCACCCGTATGTTCTCATCCACAGTAAGATGTTTGAAAACATGACGTCCTTCGGGAACCATCACCGCCCCTTCTTTAACGACCTGGGTTCCCAGGCTGTTGGTGATATCCTTGCCACCAAACTTTATATATCCGTCTTTAATGAAACCGTTTTCCGGTTTGAGCAGACCGCTGATTGCCCGCAGGGTGGTTGTTTTTCCGGCCCCGTTGGTACCCAATAGGGCAACAATGCTCCCTTCGGGCACATTGAGGCTGACGCCCCGCAGAACCTGAATGATATCGTTATAAACAACTTCGATGTTGTTTATTTCCAGAAGTATATGGTTTGAGCTGTCAGTCGCCATTTATATAGGTGCTTTTCTTTTGACACAAAGCAATTTTGATGAATCCTTACACCTCGTGGCTAAAAGCCACTCCCACCAATTACTAAACATCATAATGTTTGCCGATCCTCAACTGATATAAACAGTGGGAGCGGCATCTTGCCGCGATCAATTAGCCATTCAAGCCGCGGGACAACGCAGCCTGCCCGCCATCGCGAGCCGCTCAGGCGAGGTGGGCGGGCCATTGGACGCTAGCCCGCCGGAGGCGAATAAAATACATTTTTGAGATAGCTTCTAGTGTCATTCCGCAATCCAGTCATTTCGATAGCCCCGGACTCCGACTCCTTCCCCGGACCCTGATCCGCGGGTCGCCGCAGTGACGGGGTTAGGACTTTTTACGAAGCGATCAATTGTTGTTTGTGAATGAGTAATGGTATTGGTGTCTGCAGACAGGCAGCGTTCAGCTGCCTGTCTGCAGGATGCACCGCAACAATTTAAACGAATCAGTTTTCAACTCAATAAGAGTATTATTTTATCGGCGTAAATGAAAACGGCATTCCCACCGGCCGAAATACACCGCCCTGGGCACGATACAGCTGCAGCATGTCAACGCCCTGTCGGTCGGTTTTTGAATAGGTAATCGGACCGACGGTGGTCAGTGAATAGAAAGCATTGTAACCGTTCATCCCCAGGAGTTCCTCGTAAAGCGTCTTGCGGTTGATTTTCTTTCCTTTGGTCTTTGCTCTGCGGATTGCTTCAATGGCAATTTGAGCGACCTGTACTCCGTTGGTATAGTTCTGGGAATTGGCCGTTTTCTCATCCCGGCCGTAGCGTTTGGCCAACGCCAGTTGTGCATTTGTTCCCTCACCCTTTTCGGTCATCAGCTTGTAGGAAGTTGTCCAAAAGAAACCTTCCGCCGCCGAACCGGCCAGGGCCACCAGATCAGGACCACCGGCATAATGCAGCCCCAGAAAAGTCAACTTGCCCCCTTCGCCATAAGTTTTGGCGGCTACACCGAGACTCTGAGCACTTTTCAGCATCGTGGCCACCGGCGGCTGCACGGTCTGGGAGATGACATATCGTATATTTTTATTCTGCCAGCGCTTTAGCATGGCGGTGTTATCCAGATCCTTACCGTGCTCGACAATTTCGACGAGATTCAGGTTCAAGCCGGCAGCTATCGCTTTTTTAAGATCATCAACAGGTCCTCTGCCGAAAGCAGATGGATGGATAAACATAGCCACTTTGGGGGTGCCGCCTTTATGATTCTTGGCCACATACTCCCCTAACGCAATGGCCTGGCTGGAATAAGAAACGATCGGCAAAAAAACGTAGCTCGACCTGTCGAGATTTCCGGCATGGTATGAGGCTGTGATCGTCGGAATTTTCTCCTCATCAAAGTCTTTACCCAGAGCCAAAGTGCTCCCGGTGGAATAGTTCAGGTAAAGTACAATACCCTCATCCAAATAATCTTCGAAATTTCGTTTGGTCACTTCCGTTTTGTATCCATCGTCTCTGATGAAGCATTCCACTTTGTCTTTTCCCAGCAGCTTTTCATCGTTGACATAACGGATATAGTCCTCGACAGCTTTTGAATAGGGAACGCCGACATCGGATGTCGGTCCGGTAATGGCCAGTGAAAGGCCCATTTTATAGGTTTTGGCCTGCGTCTGGGTTGTAAATGCCAAAATCAGCAGAATTGCCATTGTAAATAACATAAATGTCGTTTTTTTGTTCTTCATTTTACTCTCCCTTTGTTTGTGGTTTGTAGGTTAACAATCTTTGTTCATCAAAACAGACAATTTATGACTATGGCCGTTCACCGATGCCGGCAAGCATGCAAGCGGCGACACGCCCAATCCGGTTAATATCGAAAAGGCCACAGCTTAAAATATGAACGCAGGATTCGCCACCAGTTGGCAATTCCACGCGGTTCAAACATTAAAAACAAGACGATGACCAGCCCAAATGAAAGCGGACGCAGGGCGGTGGCCAGATCCAGCGCGGCCGAAAATTGGCTTTTGACAAGTTCGGATAAATTCTCGACCTGTAGATCCAACATGATAATCGCTGCCGGTCCGACAATCGAACCCACCAGCGTTCCCAGACCACCCACAATGGCCATGGCCAGATAGGAAATGGAATGATGCAAGGTAAAGGATTCAAAACCGGCCCCTCTGAACAAATAGGCATGCAGGGCGCCGGCGACACCCGCAAAAAAACCGGCCAGTGCAAATGCGTACACCTTGGTAAGCCCCGGATGCATTCCCATGGCATCGGCGGCCCGGTCATTATCGCGTACCGCAACCAGACACCGTCCGTATCGGGTGCGCAAAAGGTTCCGCACGGCCAACCCGCAAATGATTACGATAACCAAACAAACATAGTACCAGAATAAATAGTGCTCCTTGCGGGCAACTTTGCCGGTAAACCAGAATACGCGACCGATGGAAATTGTCTGGCCCTGATCGAAAAATTTCATAAAGTTAATGGTCCATTGGAATATCATCTGAAAGGAGAGGGTCGCAATCACAAGGTACAGATGCTTCAACCGCATGGCCGGCAGCCCTACAATCGCCCCCACCACAGCACCGACTCCACCGGCCAGCAGGATCATCAACGGCCAGGCATGGGTCAGCAACACGTGGCTGTCGCCGAGCACCCGGGAAAATGACGCCACGGTATACGCACCCACACCGACAAAAGCGGCATGGCCAATGGAAATCAGGCCGGCAAAACCCGTCAGAAGGTTCAGGCCGTAAATGGCAACGATGGCAATCAGAATGGCATCGATCACCAGCATGTATTTGTTGCCGACCTTGAAGAACAGCGGCCACGCAAACACTAAAACCAGAAAAACAATAAAAACCATCCGATCCAGATGCGTCAGGAAGATACGCTGTTCTTGCCGGTAGGAAGTGAAAAAGTTACCGGTAGCTAACCAGCGGTTCTGAGACATAAATTACACCCGCTCGATTTCATGTATGCCGAAAAGCCCGTGAGGCTTAAACAATAAAAGAATCAACAAAATTATATAAGGCAAAAGGTCTGCCGTGCCGTACAGTCCCCAGTGGCCGTCCAGATAACCGGCGGCAAACTGCTGGATCAGACCCATGATAATTCCTGCTACGACCGCACCGAATACGGAATCCAACCCGCCCAGAATAACGACCGGAAAGACAATGATTCCAAAGGTATGCAGTGTGTCGAAATTCAACCCTGTTATGTTTCCGATAATGCCACCGGCCGCTGCAGCACTGAAACCGGCGGTGGCCCAGGCCAGGCCGAAAACTTTGGGAATCGATATACCGATGGACATGGACGCCATTTGATCATCGGACACCGCCCGCATCGAAATGCCCAGGGTGGATCGCTTAAAAAACCAAGTAAAGCCCGCTATCAGTATTACCGTGATGATAACGCCCACCAACTGAGTCCAGCCAATCGAAACCCCGCCCAGGGCAATGGGCGTTTTGGGCAAAAATTCCGGAAATGAGAAGTTCTCTGCACCAAAAGGGGTAAGATAAATTATCCCGTCAAGAATCGACATCAGCCCGATGGTCACCATGATGACGGAGATGATCGGCTCACCGATAAGGCGACGCAAAAATATGCGTTCGACACTCATGGCCAGAAAAAAAGTGATGATCATACTCATCAAAAAGGAGATATAAATGGGTATTCCCAGCCAAACCGTCAGCGCGTAGGTAATAAAGGCACCGGCCGCGATAATCTGACCGTGGGCAATGTTCAACACCCGGCTGGATTTATATATCAACACAAACCCCAGTGCCGACAGGGCATAAATCGAACCGACCACAATACCGCTGACCACCAGTTGAAAAAAATAGCTCATGCCGTCTCTTCAGTTGTATAAAATTCCAAGGTTGTTTCCACCGTGGTAGTTTGACCGTCCTGATATTGAAAAAAGGCTTCCACCCTTTTTTGACTGACACTTTCATCATAAAGCGCATCATAGAGGTCTGCATATTTTTCCTGGACAAATTTACGGCGGATTTTGCCGGTTTTGGTCAGTTCACCGTCATCTACATCCAGAAGCTTGTATAAAATTGCGAAGCGTCGAATTTTAAAATGCTGTTTTTCGACATCTTTATTATAATCAGACACCTGCTGTTTTATCAGCTCAGCCACCGCCTGCTTTTGTGAAAGATCCATAAAAGTCGTAAAGGAAATGCCCCGGTCTTCGGCCCATTTCCCGACCACGATCGGATCAATATTGATCAGTGTAGCGATGTAATCGCGTTTGTCGCCGAATGTCACAACCTCCTTTATATAGGGACTGAATTTTAATTTGTTTTCCAGAAACATGGGGCTGAACATTTCGCCTTCGCTGTTGTGCATCACATCCGACAGCCGGTCAATCACCACCAGATGGCCGTTTTCGTCAATATAACCGGCATCGCCCGAGTGCAGCCAGCCGCCCTCCAGTAGTTCTTCGGTCTCTTCGGGCATTTTATAATATCCGGGAGTAACCGATGGTGAACGTGAGAGAATTTCGCCCTCATCGGAGATTTTATAATCGGTTTCGGGCAGCGGGATTCCTACTGTATCCGGCCGAACGTCACCGTCGCGGTGCATATAGGCAATTCCTGTTATTTCCGTTTGGCCGTAAATTTGTTTAAGATTGACTCCCAGAGCCTGATAAAAAGTGAACAGATCCGGTCCCAGGGCTGCCCCGCCGGTGTAGGCTCTGCGGAGTCGCAGCATACCGATCTGGTTGATCAACGGCAAAAACACCAGGGTTTTACCCAGCCAGGCCTGAATGCGAAGCCCAATAGGCATTTTCTTGCCGGACATGCGGTACAGGGCGGCTTTTTCACCGATTTTCATAAAATATTTGTAGAAGCTGCGGTTCAGCCAGTAGGATTCATCGATCTTAAGCCAAATCTGCGACTGAAGGGTTTCGTAAATCCGCGGAGCACCGAACATGAAATGCGGACCGATCTCTCGCAAATCCTCCATAGCGGTCTCCACCGACTCCGGGAAATTGATGGTAATCCCGGTTGCCAGGGCAACCCCGAAAGAGTTCATCTGCTCCCCGATCCAGGCAAACGGAAGAAACGAAATATATTCATCACCTTCCTCTAACGGATCGACCTTGGTCAGCTGAATGCCCTTGTTGATGTAGTTGCGTTGTGTCAGCAGAGCGCCCTTGGGCAGGCCGGTGGTTCCCGAGGTCAGGCACAGGTGGCAAACATCATCCGGTTGCCCCTGATCCACCAGATCTTCATATAACACTTTTTTGACTTTTGGAATTCGATCCCGGACTTCGACCAGCTTATCCACCTGCTCCTGATCATCACAGAAAACCAGGCTGACATCCAGATAATTGAGAATATCGGCAATCTCAGCGGGCAGACTGGTTTGATAGATGCCGGCGGAGATTCCACCCAACACATGGGTACCGATCGCCACAATTAACATCTCCGGAATATTATCGGTAATCAGTGCCAGCTTATCGTCTTTGTTCAGGCCAATTTTCTCGAGCCCCAGAGCAGCGCGACGAACATAACTAAAATATTCTTGCCAGGTGTAATTGTTCCAGCAGCCGAGCTCTTTTTCCCGCAGCGCAACTTTGTCTGCAGAATGTTGCACTCGCCAGCGCAATAGCTGCGGAATGGAAAAATCCAACAAGTGATCTATATTTTCCATAGCTAAAGTTTAACTCATGATAGAAGCTGTCTCAAAAGTGGTAGCCTAATTTCAATGGTAAGGTGTAGTTTTAGGTTAGCCGGTTTGCCAGTTAAGCCGGTTTAGCCCGTTCAAAGCGGAATGCTGTCGTTTTTTGCGGTTCAACCGGCAAACGGGCTAACGGGCCAACGGGCCCAACCTCCTTAATAAGTGAGCATTTTAAACCGGATCGCAACGCAGTCATCGGACACAAGATGCGATTTTGATACCACTTCTAGTCTTCTCCAATGTAAGCTTCTACAACCTTCGGATCGGCGGCCACCTCCTGGGGTTTGCCCGATCCGATCAAGGCACCGAAATCAAATACATACACGTGATCTGAAATATCCATGACCACACCCAGATCATGCTCAACCAGCACAACGGTGATATGGCGTTCTTGCTGAATATCCATGACAAAACGCACCATATCTTCTTTTTCTTCAATATTCATCCCCGCCATGGGTTCATCCAGAAGTAATAATTGTGGCCCCAATGTAAGCGCACGTGCAACTTCGACACGTTTCTGGATACCGTAACTGAGACTGCCAACCGTTTTCTTTCGATGGGGCTCAAGTTCCATAAAGTCAATGATATCTTCGACATATTGTCTGTTATCAGCCTCCTGGCGGGAAGCCTTCCCGAAGTATATCAAGGCCTGCAGTATATTGTATTTCAGGTTCTGGTGACGGGCCAGCAACAAATTATCCAGAACCGTCATGCCGCCGAACAATTCGATATTTTGGAAGGCCCGGGCAATACCCAGATTGGAAACCTGGTGCGGCGATGCTTTGGAAAGTTTATGATCTCCGTAATAAATCTCGCCCGATGTGGGATGATAAAATCCGGATATACAATTGAGTAAGCTGGTTTTGCCGGCACCGTTGGGTCCGATAATGGAGGTAATAAAACCCGGTTCAATTTTCAGGCTGACGTCAAACAACGCATTCAAACCGCCAAACGATAGGGTCACATCCGATACAGTCAAGATATCCATGATTTTAGACAAGGTTTCTGGAATTTTACATATTCCGATATGTGTTGCCCAGGGTAAAATGAATTGTATTCATTTCTTCGAAGGTTATCCAATTGAAAAAATAGCTATAATGTATCTTTTATTTAGTCAAGAAAATAAAAAATCGTTTTTAATTTTCAAAAGGGATATTTACAATGGATTTTCAACCACCAGCCGTCAAAAGCTTCGAAATGGCTGCCGCTGGCTGTTCAATCAGAAATGTATTGGCCGGAGTCTTGTGATTCGGATTTTTGGATGGAGGATTTGATTGCTGTTGCCAATTAAATGATCACAACTTTTTTGACGGTTTGAACGATTTCCTCCGGATCATCCAAAACTTGAAGTATATCCACATCTTCGGCCGATAGCCGTTTTTCTTCCAGTAATCGGGATTTAATCCAGTCTATTAATCCAGACCAGTAATCGGAACCCACCAGTATCACCGGAAGGGCCTTAATCCGGTGGGTCTGAATCAGGGTAACGGCTTCAAATAGCTCGTCAAGCGTCCCGAAACCACCGGGCAATATGATATAGGCAAAGGCGTACTTAACGAACATCACTTTTCGGATAAAAAAATAATTGAACTCCAAGGCAACATTCGCATAGGGGTTCGGTTTCTGTTCAAACGGTAGACTGATATTGAGTCCTACGGAGGTTCCTCCGGCTTCGGCGGCACCTTTATTGGCCGCCGCCATGACACCGCCGCCGCCACCGGTAATAACGGCAAAGTTGTTTTTTACAAACAGGGCGGCAATTTCTTCGGCCTGCTTGTATATTGGATCAGCTGGTTTGATTCGGGCCGAGCCGAAAATACTTACGGCAGGTCCGATATCATGAAGTGTATCGACACCCTCAACGAATTCACCCAGGATCTTGAACAACCGCCAGGACTCACCGATTTTAAAATCATCGATTAAAAACTGCTTTTCCATTGATCGTCTCTATAAAATAGGGCCATGTCCGGATTAGTGGTAGTTAATTAAAGCAGAATAGGCTGTTATCTCCTATTGAGCAAATGTGATCCCAGAGGGTACAAGGGGTCAAGGATTCAAGGATTCGAGTGAAATGCTAAAGGTGCTGATAAAGTCTTTAGAAAACAAACCCTTGAATTTTTACCCGACGTCTGTGTGGCGGGCTTGACCCCTGGAATCCTTGGATCCTCTTCTCCAACAAAAGTGGAGAAGAACCTGAATTAAAAACCAATACCCAAATCCGTAACAATATAAAAGGCCTACAGTATTATCGGCTTCCAGCCGATGCGATTACACCCCTCATGTTCCGCCATCAAAGCCGATGATGACCTTCCCGGCATCCACAATGGTTGGAACTTTTCGCGTTCCGTCGGAATATTTCAACATTTTATCGAGATTTCCAGACGATGCTTTGACATCGATGTATTCTATTTCCCGGTTTTGTTTGTCATAAGCTTCACGAGCTGAAGTCGTATACGGTCACCCACTTTTTCCAAATATCAAAACTTTATCTGACATGATGGTTCCCTCCTAAATGGACAAAATTGTCACTCTAAAATTCTAGGCGATATAATCCCATGCAATTAATCGTATTAACCGGGTTTACTTACCAATCGCAATGGCGCTTGTCAATGATTTCAGATTGACATAGATGTGAGTAATTGATAGTAAGATATGTTTTGCAGTGAAAACCTGCCTTTTTTGCTGTTCGTTTTCATCCATAAATGACCTCTGTTTTTGCTACTTCTAATACAACTTGAGGTAAACTCCAACGGGCCATGGCAAAGTCGAATGATGAGATTTCCAGGGAGGTCACCATTATAAATGAACTTGGGCTCCATGCCCGGGCCGCAGCCAAAATTGCAGCGCTTGCGCAAAAGGCCGAGTCGAAAATCTGGCTAGTGAAGAACGAAGAAAAGGCAGACGCCTCGAGCATTTTGGACATGCTGACGTTGGCCTGTCCAAATGGAACAAAAATTATGATATCCGCCGATGACCATTCGGATATTAAGATCTTGGACAGTATCATAAAACTGGTCCAAAGAGGGTTTGAAGAATAATTCAAAATGGAAGCAACTGAAACCAGCGAGATCATATTGAACGGCATCAGCGTATCTCCGGGCATTTGCATCGGTAAGGCCTATCTGGTCGATCAGAATGGGGTGGATGTCATCCAGAAATACACCCTGGAGGGTTCCCGCGTCAAAGACGAGGTCAAACGTTTTAAGGCCGCGGTTAAAAAATCAAAAGATGAACTGCGGGCCATTATTGAAAATACGCCCAAAGACTTCCACCTGCACTCAAGGATACTGGAGACACAGGAGGCCTTGCTCAAAGACAAAATGCTGTATGGTCGCATTATCGAGACCATTGAAAAGAAAAGGGTCAATGCGGAGTGGGCGCTCAAAACGGTTGTAAGCGGAATCAAGACCATATTTCAAAATATGGATGATCCCTACCTGAAAGAAAGAAAAACCGACATCGTTCATTTATCGGATCGCATTACCCGAAACCTGGCCGGAAAAGATCCGGTCGACATCGCTAAAATTGACAAGCGGGTCATACTGGTGGCCTCGGACCTTTCACCCGCAGACACCAGCCAGATAAACCTGGAACGAATCAAGGGGTTTGCGACTGAAAAAGGCGGCAAGGCTTCCCACACCGGCATCATCGCCCGCACCCTTGAAATTCCGGCTGTTTTAGGATTGGATAATGCCACCGCCATTATTCATAACGATGACATCATTATCCTAGACGGCAAATCCGGTATTGTGATCATCCATCCCTCCGAGGAAACGTTATTAGAATATACGGAACTCAAAGAAGAGTACGGCAGGCGCAAAGCCATCATTAATCGTAAAGGCCGTTTGCCGGCCGAAACGGTCGATGGCGTCCAGGTTGGCGTCCTGGGCAATATCGAACTTCCCGAAGAGGTCGTATCCGTGCGCAGTGCCGGTGGTGAGGGTGTCGGCCTTTACCGCACCGAGTTCGCCTATATGAACCGCTCGAGTTTTCCGGATGAGGAAGAGCTGTTTGAATCATACAGTGATGTCGTTTCCGTAATGGCACCCAGGCCGGTGACGATTCGAACCCTTGATATTAACGGTGATAAAGCCCTTGCTCCCGGTTCCGAATTTACCGAAATAAATCCCGCCCTTGGCCTGCGGGGTATCCGTTATTGCCTCAAACGGACCGATGTTTTCAAAACCCAGCTGCGTGCTATTTTAAGAGCGGCCACTTCGGGTAATGTAAAGATAATGTTTCCGATGGTCTCGACTTACACGGAGGTTATTGAATCCAAAAGAATTTTAGCAGAAGTGGCGGCGTCTCTTGAAAAAGATAACCTTCCATTCCAGCGCGACATTAAAATCGGTGTGTTGATTGAAGTTCCCTCAGCGGTGTTCATGGCGGACTTGCTGGCCTCCGAGGTTGATTTTTTCAGCGTCGGCACCAATGATCTTATTCAGTATTCTTTCGCCATCGATCGCGGCAACAAGGATGTCCTGCATCTTTTCCAGCCCCTGGATCCGGCAGTTTTGCGAATGCTTAAACATCTGGCCGATGTGGCCAGAGCTAAGGGGATTAAGATATCCGTCTGCGGCGAGATGGCCAGTTATCCGATCCATATACCGATCCTCCTCGGGCTAGGCATGGACGAATTGAGCATGAATCCGCAGTCCATACCGGCCGTTAAGAGCATGATAAGATCCCTAAAAATCGAAGATATCCGGCTTTTCGTTAAAACGGTGCTCAAGCAAACTTCAGCCATCGACGTATATAAATTGCTGCTGGATACCTATGGCGATCTATTGCCCGATAAGATCTATATTAATGACCTGTAGGTTCAAAAGCAGTTTACTCCAATGTTGTTCATGCAACCTTAAGATTTACTTAACCCACCGCAAAGAGGCTCTATCCTGGACAAGCCGGATCAGAAAAGGTTCAGGGTTCAACGTTCAACGTTCCAAGTTGAATTAAGGATTATATCTGTTTTTTAACCTTGAACCGTGAACCCGGAACTTTGAACCAATAATTGAAAACGAACGTTTATTCCAAAGTGTCTCAGATACTGGATGCTTGATGCTGGATAAAAAAAGATAATTACCTTAAAAATCCAGTATCCCCGCCCGCCTCGCCTGAGCGGCTCGCGATGGCGGGCAGGCAGAAACTTCACCCTCTTGAATGCCACCCCGGGTGGCCCTGCCGGAGGCAGGATTCAACAGGGCAAGGCATCCAGCATCTGATCCATAACTGCAGCACAAGGTGTTATCCATATTTATTGCCACAAAAAGCACAAAAATAACTTTTAAGGAACTAATTTTTGACCGAGAAACATATCAAAATCATCGCCCAAAACCGCAAGGCCCGCTATGACTATTTCATCGAAGATGAGCTGGAAGCCGGCCTGGTGCTCAAAGGCACCGAAGTAAAGTCCCTCAGACTGGGAAAGGCCCATATAAAAGACGCTTATGCCCGGATCAAAGACGGTGAAGTGTATGTTTACCAGATGCACATCGGCCCCTACCCTTTTGCGTACTACGATAATCATGACCCTTTAAGGCCCAGAAAACTGCTGCTGCACAAACGTGAAATCAAAAGACTCTACGGCAAAGTCAACGAAAAAGGATTTACCCTGGTGCCGCTAAAAATCTATTTCAAAGCCGGGAAGGTCAAAATTACGGTGGCCTTGGTAAGGGGCAAACGCAAATATGATAAACGTGAGGCTATCCGTCGTCGGGACGAAAAACGCGAATTGGACCGCGCCCGCAAGGAAGATTATTCTTAGGGGTCAGGCCTACACTTTTGACAAATTGATCCCCGATTCTTCATAAGCGTCTTATTTGTTTAATTGAAAGGATCTATGGTAGCCTTTTTCCTGAGGATAACCTATCCCGGTGCTATTTATCACATCACTCCAAATGGTCAACGTGCAAAGCTTCTGCTGCTTAACATCGGAGAGTCTGTCTTGTTCCGCAATAGTCGACGCACTTGCATGAAAACAAATCAAGACAAAAAGTTGAAAAAAATATCCAAAAGGCTCTAAATCTGTCAAAAGTGTAGGTCTGACCCCATATTTCGTTCGGGATCGGGTGACATTAGTTTGATAGTTTGCTGATTAAATATTCAGTGATGCATATTTTTTCGTAATTTCTTTGAATTCTCTTTCCAGCTTATCCATGACCTGAGGAGTAAACGTATCATTCAATTCGCCTATCCTGGCCGACCATTTGAGCCTGTAAGAGTCTATTTTCTCTTTCATCTGGGCTTTTTTGGTGTCGTCCGCTGTTTCGTACTCGCTAACAGCGTCACTGTAAAGCTTCAAGAACTCCGACATTTCCTGCTTTTCTGCCGAGCCTCCGCATCCAATGACAAATATCAGTCCAAGAAGTGCAAAGAACAAGATCACAAAATTCAGCGTTGATTTAGATTTTAACATTTCCAACCTCCAGTAAAATTGATAGAAATAGCGCCCGATGAATTAAATTCAGAAAATGCTCATGCAACCAACAATTAGAGCTGAATCCAATCATTACAAGATGCTATAATAAAGGTCAAGGGATATTTAAGCAAAATCTGAATTTTGTTCAAATAAATCATCTTCGGCAATCAATTTCCAAGGTTTTAATTTGGAGATGTGGGAGATTGGCAATAGATACTTGACATTCGCACGATAGGATGTTTCCCTCTCTTTCACAGGGAGGCATTTTCAGCTGTAGAAAAAGGAGGAAAAATGTTTAATCGCAAGTTCTTTTTGGCAGTGCTGGTAGTGTTTTTAATCGGCCTGATCAATGTCATCCGGGCAAACGCTGGTGATGTTGAAAAAATAAACATCAACACGGCCACAGCGGAAGAATTGATGCATCTAAACGGAGTCGGTGCCAAATATGCAGACAGAATCATTGCGTATCGTGAAAAATATGGCCCTTTTAAAACGCCGGAAGATATAATGCAAGTGTCGGGAATCGGTCAGAAAACCTTTGAAAAAAACAGGAAAATTATCATCGTCAAAGAACCCCAAGATAATTAGAAACGTTTTCAAAACCTCAGGTCGCATTCGATAGCCACCCTTAACAAAAGCGGCACTATCGGACGCCGGACCGCTCAAATAGGAAATTCATCAATGACTCCGTAAGACTGCATTTGTTCCCTTACCGCCCACTTTATACGGTTAGCGATTCTTTCGCCAATACCCTCAACAGATTGTAATTCTTCACTGGTTGCTGTTACGACAGCCTCCACACTTCCAAATGCATCAAGCAACCTGATGGCTCTTTCGCCGCCGATACACGGCAGCCCCTGTAAAATGAAAAGCTGCTGTTTGCGTTTACCTTTCGGCTGATAGCCGTGTCTTTGAAAGACTCCTCTTCCCGTTGATTTGATCTGCTTAGATGCATATATGATTAAATGGGCAGATTCAAAGGGATCTTTTGATCGCAAAACAGGAACTTCCAGAATTAAACTTAAGGTAATGAGCGCCCCCTGCATTGCCTCCCTGCTAACTCCAGTTTCAGTCAATTCTTTACCGGTACCTTCCAAAATTAGCACACTCCGGTATTTTGAGTTTGCCAGTCGAATCGCCTGCCTGAAAAGCCTGCCATCAACAATGGAGCGCGCAAAATCGTTTAGCGTTTTTCTCTCAAAGACCAACTGATTATCAACAATATAATCACCAAAGGAAAGACGCTTTACCACGACAGATACATTTTTCATATCCGAGAGAAATTTTATGACTTGGTTTTTACTTTCACGATCATCGGCAATTACGATTATTCGATAGTCATTTTTGCTCATAAAGGTCTCTCTTCAAACTCAAACAATACATGTGGAACCGATATCAAATCTGATGCAAAACGGCTCCAGGCAAAAACACTTTAGGAAAATCTGTGAGCGAATTTACAGTTCTGAAAATGGCAGGGCTGTTACGCCTGAACCAAGAGATAGGGTAATATCTCCGGGATGCACAACATATCCCGCCATCACTTTATCTCTAAAATCTTTCTGGAAGGTCTTCACTGCAGAAGCCATGGCCGGGCGCGGGGTGGCCGAGAGCTTTACCTCGATAGGCACAAGCTTTGCGCCGGCCTCCACTATGATATCCACTTCTGTACCGGCAGTTGTTCGCCAGAAGTAAACATGTGGATCGATCCCGCGATGTGTTAAAGCCTTTATGATTTCGGAGAGTACCGCCGTTTCAATGATGGCACCGCCCATGGGTCCCGAAGCTGCGTGTGCGGGGTCCTTCAGGCCTGCGAAATAGCAGAGCGTACCGACGTCCGTGAAGTAAACTTTCGGTGTCTTGACCAGTCTTTTTCCGACATTGGCGAAATAGGGGCGAAGCACAGTCACCTGATATGTGGCCTCGAGAACCGAGAGCCACGCCTTGGCCGTGTTGACGGCAACACCGAGATCTCGGGCGAGATCGGTTAGATTCAAGAGTTGGGCACTCCGGGCAGCCAACGCTCTAAGAAAGTTTTGGAATTGAGTCAGATCGCCGACTTGGCGGAGTGTGCGCACATCCCGCTCGAGATATGTTTGGACGTAACTGGCGTGCCAGAGATTGACATCACGCCTGGGATGTGCCTTGAGCTCCGGGTAGCTGCCTCTAATAAATCCTTTCCAGAGTTCGCGATACGAGAGTTTTGATGCCTTAAAAGACAACCGTTTGGACTCCCACGGCAGGGATGCCCTTGGCCGTCGCCTTGCCTCTCGTTGCGAAAGCGGCAGAAGTCGCAGCATCGCAGCACGACCAGCGAGAGACTCGGTTACCCGTTCCATGAGCAAAAGGTTCTGGGATCCTGTCAGCAGGTACTGACCGCTCTTGTCCCGTTCGGCGTCGATCTTTTCCTTTATATAAGGAAGCAGGTCGGGAGCGTATTGCACCTCATCGAATATCACAGGAGACGGATATAGCTCGAGGAAACTGCGCGGATCTTCGATAGCAGATGCACGCACGTCAGGCGGCTCTAAAGAAACGTACTGGTAACTTTTGCCGAAAAGGTGTTGGAAAAGCGTAGTCTTACCGGACTGACGTGGCCCGGTCAGGACTACTGCGGGAAATTCAGAGGCAGCCTTTATGAGGACTGGCTCCAACGATCTTTTGATATAGTTTTGGCTCATGCACAATCTCCTCAGTGGAGATTATGCATTTCAAATGCATAATGTCAAGTAAAATATTGAACAACCGGAAATCAGGTATTTAGAGAACGGTAATTATATAATTATATGATATTACTATAAATATTGTGGTGGAGGCGGCGGGAGTCGAACCCGCGTCCGAAAATATTCCACTTTCGCATCTACATACTTAGCCTGAATTTTGAATTTCACCGCAGGGCGACTCCTTCAGGCCGGATTCGCGAGCGGCTATCCCGTTAAAGTTTCACCTTTCCCTAACAGGAGATCAGGATCGGCTATCCTGCTAGTCGACGCCCTTGCCGGGCCCGCAGGAAAAACCCGGTAGGACGCTGGCCTAATTAAGCGGCCAGGGCTAATTCATAATCATCTGCGATTATGTTTAGGTTCCCGTCGTTTAACGAGCGGACAGGAAAGCTCGGTATGCAGCCAAAGCTTCATTATCCCCGTCGAAGCCGTTTCGCCCCCAAATACAAACTTCGTTTGTAGCTCAAAGCTGATAGCTCAAAGCTCAAAGTTGAGGTGGGGTATATTAAAGAGCGGTTATGCTTAAAAATTAAGTGGAAACTTACGAAAAGTCAAGTATTTTTAATAGATTAACTGCAGGAACATGAGAGATATACATTTATGATACATTCATGACCAAAAATCCATCATAAAATTTCATAATATACC
Source organism: uncultured Desulfobacterales bacterium (assembly GCA_947259865.1). Next base: position 31,388 of record CAMYNZ010000006.1, read on the forward strand.
TTAAGGCTGAAAAGTATAATAAATATTTCACTCAGTATGATCTCCCCTGAATAACTGTAAATATTCATTAAAAATATATACTCGATTCCGTTTAAATCCAGTAACTTCCATTAATATGTCCAGTTGCTCTAAATCATTGACCAATGCGTTTGCCGCTCGAGGCGTTAAATTTAAATGTTTGGCTATAGCAGACCCACTCAAAACTGGCTTTTGATATAAAAGCGTAATTAACTTTCGAGCGTTCTTAGCCTTCCGTCCTAATGAAATAATTTTTCCATCTATCTGATTTCTGAGTGTAAGGATATCACGGAAAGTCTGGTGCCCATTTCGAGCTGTTTGATTAACTGCATTTAAAAAAAACTTGATCCAGTGAACTAAATTGTCAGACACCCTCACAGTAGTCAGGGCATCATAATACGCGCCTCTATTCTGTTCAAAAAAGTCTGATAAATAAAGCGACGGCTTCTTTAATAAGCCATGGTTAACCAAATATAGGGTAATCAAAAGACGTCCAATCCGCCCATTCCCATCTAAAAAGGGGTGAATGGTTTCAAATTGGTAATGGCTAATGGCAATGCGAATTAAATGTGGAACCTCTATCTGATCATTGTGCCAGAATTTTTCTAGATCCGCCATCAGCTCTGGGACCTCATCATGACCAGAAGGAATAAAAACCGCATCATTAAGGCTGCTGCCCCCAATCCAATTCTGACTGCGACGGAATTCACCCGGCGTCCTGTGTTCACCTCTAACTCCCTGCATTAAAATAGCGTGTGTTTTTTTGAGCAATCTGTTGGACAATGGCAGCCGTGTTAATGCATCCAATGCGTCATTCATGGCCTGTATATAATTTTGAACTTCTTGCCAGTCATCCCGTCTCTCAGGATCGATTTGCGCTTGATCCATGACTGCCTCATCCATCTGGGTTCTAGTTCCTTCTATACGGCTCGAGGTGTTAGCTTCTTTGACAATGTGCATTCGAATGAACAGATCGATATCAGGAACAATCAGTGAAAATGCATTTAACTCGCTCAAAGATCTAGTTGCTTGCTCCAGTAGTGTATTTATTTGTGGGTCATCCCACGTCCAAACGTGGTTAACCGGAGAGGGTGTAAAACTCTGATATTGATATTGTTGTCTGTATTTACCAGCCTTGAACTTTTCTAATTTCATTTTTTACAGTCTTCAGCAGTGAGAAAGAAAAAAACCAAAAAAATTATAATATACTTTATATCCTTAAAGTATATTATGTCAAACTGTATTATACTTTTATTCATAAGGCCAACAAAAAGCCCATAATGAAGGTCTTCACCACACACCTCTCAGCCTCCGTTCTGCATCTCGCAGCCAGTCCAGACCTATGCCAAAGAGTGTTAACAAAATCATAGCATTCAGCCTGAGCTGATAGCGCTCATAACTGAAATTGAAGCACGCTTATTTTGCTTGCAAAATTTGGCGCGTCTCAGCTATGCTCAACATATGATCCTAAAGAGAAAGGAGACCCCGTGAACGACAGCACTATTAAAATCAGACTCATGAAAGCTGGCGATTTTGACGCTGTGGTTGGGATTGACGAGACAATACTCAAGGCTCCCCGTCCGGAGTACTATAAAATGAAGTTTGAAAAGCTATTTCAGACCAAAGATTATTTGCCTGCGTCGCTTGTGGCAGAGGAAGAAGATGGAACGGTGGTGGGGTTTGTGATGGGGGAAATCTATATGGGAGAATATGGCATTTTCCAGGAAGAAGCCACCCTGGATACCATCGGCGTTGATCCCAATTACCGACATAAGGGTGTCGGTGTTGAATTGATTAATGAATTTATGGATCATTTGAGAAAGCTCGGCGTTCGAAAAATAAGCACCCTGGTCGACTTGAATGATTCCAAACTGATTCATTTCTTTAGCGCAAATAAGTTTAGCCCCTCCAAAACCATTAACCTGGAACGAAGCCTTTGATGCGGTTTTGGCCGCAAACTATTATTAATTCAGATTCCTTACCAGTACATGCAAGCGTCATGTTTAGGGCCTGTCCCATTTCGGCAGCAAGGGCGGTCGGTCTTGACTTACTGATCATAAATGGCAGATGCGCTCTGGCAGCTTTTTGAACGAGTTCATAACTTATCCGTGAAGATAGAACCAGGATGATGGCTTCGGCCAGCTTCTTATTGATAAAGATTTTCCCTATTGCCTTATCCAGCGCGTTATGCCGTCCTACATCCTCAGCAAAAGAGATCATCTCCAGTTGATTGTCAAATATCATTGCAGCGTGTGAGCCCCGGGTTTTCTGATAGTACTTCTGGTTTTCGGAAAGCTTGTTGATGCATTCAAAAATACGGTTGATGTCGACCTGAGAGGTATCTTCTGACGGAGTTAATATCTGATAAAGGTCCTTGACCATCTCCTTGCCGCAAATGCCGCAACTGGTCTGGCTGACAAAGCCCCTTCTCTCAAGCAGATCTTGAATCTTTTCACGCCTTTCGGGTTTGAGCCGGATATCGATAACATTCGGATCCAGATCTTTACAATATCCTATGGTATTGAAATCATCTGGAGAGTCCGCAATCCCCTCCCCAAGACAGAACCCTGCCGCGTGAAATAACTCTTCTCCGGGAGTTCGCATCACCACTGAATAAGGTTTCTCATCGATGCGAATCAATAGGGGTTCCTCTCCGATCAATTCGTGAGAACTGGTCCGGCAAATCCCTTTTTCACACCGAATCACTTGATAAGATTCAGTATTCTTTCCTGTATCATTCAATTGTTCCGGTTCCTTGAAAAGAAGGTTAGGCAGCCATCATGGGCCACGCAAAAAAAGGGAGTTCGTACCAAACAAGGCCCGTATTTTGACTGCCTCCGTATTAATCGTTGCCTATTCCTCTGACACGGGTTCGGAAGAAGATGGGGGAGAAATTAGCGCTTCGGTTAAAACGTAAGCTGCTTGCAGTGCCGACGTCGGGCAAAGCGGAAAACATTCTTTGCATTTCCAACATTCCTTGGAGGCTATTTCCGGAATAAAACTGATCTCTTTCCTTATTCCTCTATCAACAAATCCAACAGCGTTATATGTCTTGACCTCAGCACAGTATCTGACGCATAGGCCACAATGAATGCAAAATGAGGCCTCTTTTTCAAAACGGTCTCTGTCGGCGCCATACTCTTGAGCCAGGTCCAGTAGGTCCACGGAATCCGGAGCATGAGCCAGAAATAGTTCTAGGATAGTTTTGCGAATTCTATCTATTTTTTCAGACCGGGTTTTTACGATCAAATCTTGTGCGACCAGGTAAACGCAGGAAACCACAAGCTTTGCCCAGCCGCGGACTTCGACTTCTACGATACAAAGTCGGCAACCGCCATAAGGTTCCAATTTTTCATGGTGACAGACTGTGGGTATGGATATCCCTGCACTTTGGGCTGCCTCCAAGACGGTCATCCCTTCCCTGGCTTTGACTTCTTTTCCATCAATCTGTAACAGGATTTCACTCATTTTGGTTTGCTCTTTCTGACTATAGTTCTTTCTTCTTCAGGAATAGGCGCCGGAACTGGCTCACCCGAAATCTTGTGCACCGCCCCAAAGCGAGGAGGGCAAACTTCAAAGCAGGTTGCGCACTTTGTGCATTTCTCCTGGTCGATGACATGGATCTTTTTCTTGCCCCCTATAACCGCCTCAGCCGGGCATTTCCTGCGGCAAATCATACAGGCCTGGCACTTATCCGGGTCAATATGGTACGCGATCAGCTCCTTGCAGGACAACGCCGGGCACCTCTGCTCCTTGATGTGGGCCTCATACTCATCTCTGAAGTAGCGTAAGGTGCTTAGAAACGGGTTCGGGGCGCTCGTTCCTAAAGCACACAGCGAGGCTTCAATGGCGGTCTCGGATAGTACCTCCAAAAGCTCGATGTCACCCTCTCTTCCCTTTCCTTCAGTGATATTCTTAAGGATTTTAAGCATCTGCCTCAGGCCTTCACGGCAGGGGACACATTTACCGCAGGACTCATCCGTGAGGAAGTCAATGAAGTACCTGGCGACATCAACCATACAGGTGTCTTCATCCATGACTATCATCCCGCCTGAGCCCATCATTGAACCGGCCTCGATGAGTTCATCAAAACCAACTTCCAAATCCAACAGATCCTCAGGAATACATCCTCCAGACGGTCCCCCGGTCTGAACTGCTTTGAACCTCTTGCCTCCAGGGATTCCGCCGCCGATCTTGTAGATAATATCTTTAAGGGTCATGCCCATGGGTACTTCCACCAGGCCGGTATTGGTTATCTTACCGACCAGGGAAAAAATCTTCGTACCCTTGCTTCCTTCCGTTCCGAATTGAGCGAACCAGTCAGCACCATTATTGATGATAAGCGGCACATTTGCCCATGTCTCAACATTATTCAAAACGCTGGGTTTCTCCCAAAGGCCCTTGACGTTGGAGCGGATATACTTCGGTCTGGGCTCACCGACCCTACCTTCCAATGCCGTCATCAGCGCAGTCGATTCACCACAGACGAATGCGCCGGCTCCTTTGTGTACATTAACAGTGAAATCAAAACCTGAGCCGAGGATGTTTCTCCCAAGAAAACCATACTCCTCGGCCTGCTCAATCGCGAGGAACACATTCTCCACCGCCAAGGGGTATTCCTGTCGAACGTAAATATAGCCCTCGTTGCTGCCGATGGTATAGGCGCCGATCATCAGCCCTTCGAGGACGGAGTGAGGATTCCCCTCGAGAAGGCTCCGATCCATATAGGCGCCCGGATCCCCCTCGTCTGCATTAACGATCACGTATTTTGCATCTCCGGGGGCATTGCGAGATTATTGCCACTTTCTGCCTGCAGGAAAACCGCCGCCGCCCCTGCCTCTCAGGTTGGATTTTTTGACTTCCTCCAATACTTGCTCGGGGGTCATCTGGAAAAGCGCTTTTCCCAGAGCGGAATAACCGCCAATGGCCAGATAGTCGTCGATGCTTTTGGGATCAATACTGCCGTTGGAGCCGAAAACAAGCCGCTGTTGATTCTTGTAGAAGGGGATTTCAGATTCGTGAATGATCTTTTCATCGGTGTTGGGGTCGGTGTAAAGCAAACGCTCTATGACCTTTTTCCCATTTATTGCCTGGGAAACAATTTCAGGGGCATCCTCAGGCTGTATCTGGAAATAGCAGGTTTCCTCGGGGTGAATAACGATAATGGGACCCCTCTCACAAAAACCATGACAACCCGTCTTGCGGACATCCACCTTTGCACTGACGCCTTGATTTTCGATCTCAGCTTCAATACTCGCCGCGACGTCTCCACTGCCGGTAGCATGGCACGCCGATCCGGAACAGAGTGTAATACAGGGTTTATTGGGGTCTCTTTTCGACAGGATACCTTTTCTGAATTCTTCCAATTCAGCGGGTGAATTTATCCGCGACATAATTTTATCCTACTCATAGTTTTTTAACACGTCTGCTGTCTCGCCCGGCGCCATCTTACCGTGGGTCTTCCCATTGACTTCCATCACCGGTCCTAAAGCACAGCAGCCGAGACAGTTAACCGTTTCCAGGCTGAATTTCAGATCCAGATCCGTTTCACCAGCTTTAATCCCCGTCAGGTCTTGCACCGTGTCGAGAACACGCGTCGCACCGCGAACATGACAGGCAGTTCCCATACAAACGTGAATCTCATGGCGTCCCTTGGGAACCAAACTAAACGCTTTATAAAAGGTGGCAATGTGCTGTATGTGGGTTAAAGGAACCTGCAATTTTTCGCTGACCCGCTCCAATGCTTCTTGAGGAAGCCAATGATTTTCGCTTTGAATATCCAATAATACTTGAATCAGAAAACTGGCTTCGGCCTGATACTTATCAATAATCTGATCGACTCTATCGTTATCCATATGCGCTCACCTAATTTTTTTCCTCCCACGAATTCTATGTCTGCGCTTTCGACTCACCGCAGCGCATAACGCTTCTGACTTGTATCGTACCTGACCAATCCATGCCTTGACGAGCTGTTCATGTGTCTTGATACTGCCGACGGGTTTAGGCCTAACATCTCAGACATTTCTCCGGTTGAAAGGGGTTTTTCCCGCAGCAGCAACATAATTTGACTGACGTCCAATTTGTCAATAATCAATTCATTAAATAACTGGTTGACCCTGTCGCTGGCAAAAAAAGTATTATACGCTTCTTCCGATTGCAAAGGTACTCTCAACTTTTCCCTTTCCACCAGCTTAAGGTAGGGGATTAATTTAGAAACGGCTTCAAATTTGGACTTCAATATTTTCTTGTCTATTCCTTCAGTTCTGCCAAGAGGTCCTATTTCCTCCACCTGCTTGCAAAAATTAGTTGTGACATCGGCAAGAATGAGACCATCACCGGAAGACATAAATTCGATCCTTAACCGATCCGGGTTCAGCCCAATGTGTTCCATTATTTTTCTGAATATCAGCACATTGCTCAGGGCGCTGTAATTTCCATGGGTGATATAATTGCATTCGTTGAGACGGCAGCCACCATCCAGGTCGACTCTACCGGAACACATGACACGGATGAGCCTCATATTAGTCGAATATTGCAGTCTGGAAACTCCAGCCATGTCAGCAGCACCGTATGCTCACCAATGGCATACAAAACCCAATATTCTTGGTTTAAATAGTTGTCCTGTATTCATTCGTTCTCAACTCCTTTTCCGATTGGACCCAAGTCAGTAATTCCGGGGCTATCTTATGATCTCATCAGCTGGAAACGCAGTATCAATCTGGCACATGATCTCTTCATCGGTAAAATGCTTTAGAAAAATAGCATTTGTCGGGCACTTTGCGCAACAAACGCCGTCTCCTTTACATAGAACCGGATTAACCCGGGCCTTTCTGCCTTGGGGTGTCTCTCGAAAATCTATGGCACCATATGTACAAGCTGTAATGCATGCGCCACACGATACACAATCGTCTTCTGTTACCTTGCAAACAGAACCTGAGACGGTGACGATATCATGCGAGAGAAGGGTTAACGCCCGACTTGCAGCCCCATAAGCCTGGTTGATCGTTTCCGGTATATGCTTGGGATAGTGAGCTGTCCCACACAGGAAAACGCCATCCGCGGCAAAGTCGACCGGTCTCAATTTGACATGGGCTTCTTTGAAAAAATCATCCGCTCCCAGAGTGACCTTGAATAATTGAGCGATTTCCCTATTTCCTTCGGGGGGAATAACGGCAGCGGCCAGAGAAATAAAATCGGCATCTATCGCAAGCTTTTTACCTAAAATGGGATCGCTCACGGCAACCCTTAAAACAGGCCGGCCTTCCGCCTGAGCAGCTTCTATCTGAGGTTTATCATCAGGCTCGTAGTGGATGAACTTTACATCGTTATTGGACGCTTCCCGGTAATAATCCTCGGCGAACCCATAGGATCTGATGTCCCTAAAGAGAATGGTGATATCCATCCGGGGATTTATCTTTTTTAGTTTCAGGGCGTTTTTAATAGACTGGTTACAGCAAATGCGGGCGCAGTAATTTCGGTCTTCCTGTCTGCAGCCTACGCATTGTATCATCACGAGACATTCTGCGTTAATTACTTTTTCGTTCCCCTGGATGATCTGCTCTTCCAACTCCAGGTTGGTCATGACTCTGTCATCTTCCCCGTAAAGGTATTCGGTGGGTTTATAGGCCTCGGCACCCACTGCGATGACGTTTGCGCCATGCTTTATCTCTGAGGCCCCTCTTTCAGACGTCACCCTGGTTACGAAATTTCCGACATAACCGGCAGCCTCGGTGATGGTAGAATCCGTATATACATGTATTAAGGGGTGCTGATAAACTGTTCGCACAAGATCGCTTAAATAGGCCTGAACATCCATCCCATCCAGGGTGTAATGGATTTTTCTGGCCATTCCGCCCAGGTCTGTGTCCTTTTCCAGCAGGTGAACCTCATGCCCCTGGTTGGCAATGGAGAGCGCGCTGGTCATGCCGGCAATACCGCCACCAACCACCAACGCCGACTTGTTGACCGGCAGATCTATTTCCTGTAATGGATCCAAAAGGCAGGCGCGCGCGACCGACATCCGGGTTATGTCCTTGGCCTTTTCGGTGGCGTCTTCTTTTTCGCGCGCGTGGACCCAGGAACAATGTTCTCTGATATTGGCCATTTCGAAGTAATACTGATTAATTCCCCCCTCCCTGAGCGTATCCCGGAATAATGGTTCAAGGGTCCTGGGGGAACAGGCAGCGACAACTACGCGGTTGAGATTTTTTTCCCGGATGGTCTCCGTTATTGAATCGGCTGAATCAGTCGCACAGGAAAATAGTTGTTCGGTGGCGTAGACAACGTTGTCCAGGGTCGAGCAATATTCCACTACCGCAGGAACATCGACCACTCTTCCGATATTAGCGCCGCAATGACACACAAAAACACCGACCCTGGCTTCCTCTTGTGAGACATCCTTTTCGGGTGGATATATCCTTTCTTTGGACAGTTTCCCGCGCCGGTAGTCAAGGAATTCACCACATTGGGAGCCGGCGCCGCTGGCGGTAAAAACCGACTCGGGGATATCTATGGGAATTCTTGCTTTCCGGGATCTCTTTTCCTATGGATACGTAGCTTCTTATAAATCGAACCCCGGGAAGGTTTTCTGCTCTTTGGTAGAATTGTTCGAAATCCTTGCCATAGGAACGAATATCGTTATGGAATATCGTACACTCTGCTTCGGCGTCATGATCTTTTGTCAAAATCACCTGTTTCTGGGTATAGGTGCAACAGACGGCGGAGCAATAGCTGTTGTCTCCGGGGGTAACCCGTCTGGAACCGACGCATTGAATCCAGGCTATTTTATGGGGGTGCTTCTTATCGGAAGGGCGCAATATCTCACCTTCGTGTGGCCCGGTGGCACATAAAAGCCGTTCAAAGTCAAGACTGGTTACCACGTTGGCCATTTTCCCGTAGCCATAGTCGCCCCTCAACTCAGGGTCAAATGCCTCATAGCCCGGAGACAGAACGATCGCCCCTACTTTTACTTTGATCTCCTTCGCCGTTTGATGAAGATCGATGGCCTCATTCTTACAGACGCCTTCGCAAATAGCACATTTCTTCTCTTTAAGGTAAAGGCAGCT
>CAMYNZ010000007.1 GCA_947259865.1 uncultured Desulfobacterales bacterium
CAGGCCCCGAGCGTGCCGAGGGGAGCTCGTCGCAGGCCAGCCACGAGGTGTACGTTCATCCGCCAGAGATCTATGGCGGATCAAACCGCTGCAAAGTTATTTAAACTTATTTCTGGGACACGACACTGGAAGCGGTTTCAAAGCCTTAGATTAGTTTCAAGTGCAAGGCGCATTAGGTGACTGTTGTCAGTTACGTGTTTCGGGTTGCGGGTTGAAAAACTGAACACGCAACGCGCAACCCGCAACGATTCATTTCCACAGTAGATCTGTAATTCATTCCGCTTAAATAAAAAAAATTAATCTAAAAACAACGTAATTTTAGTTACTTATAAGTATTAGGGCCATTTTGTGGTATTTTTTACTAAAGTTTTTCAATAACCGGCCAATACCACAGTCAGGTGGAAATGCTTATGAATATCAGTAATTACCAAATGCATAATGTTTTGAAAGTCTACACGCGGCAACTTAGCAGAAATAGGACCTCTGAATATCATGGGGTCAAGACCGCAAAACCCGCATCCGACAGCATCAGTATATCTGCTGAAGCAAAACGCCAGGTTGTCATCGATAAAGTGACGGCTGATATTGTCGACCGTATCACACGCAAAGGACCCCAAAGCGAGGTCGACCGTCAAATCGTGGATCGACTGCGGGATGAAATCGACCGGCAGGCGGTATTTGACTCATCCAACGGATCTGATTTCGTCTACAATGTCATTGACGCTGACAGGGAAAAAGAAAAGACAAGACTTTCAGTTGAGGACTCGGATTTTCTGGTGAAACGCCTTGAGCATCTGGCCAAAGAGGCGGCCGATAAGATGGTGGCATCTTAACGCTGCGGTTTATCGGAATTTTTTTCAAAAGTGTTTATCCCGCCGGCTAACCCAGATTATTGATATTTTCTAATTCCGGATATCAATAACATTCAGAGGGGGGACAAGGTATGATTAATGCAATCGGAGAAGCAACCATACAGCAAACAGTACGCACCAATCATCACATTTCCGAAAGTGAAAGAGAACTATCCCAGATAAATGAAGAGCAGGTGCGCGAACAAAGACCGGTTGAGAAGACAGGGGAAGGTTCAAACACGGAAATGGGCAATGATCAATTTGATCAAACAACTTCCAGGCACACGATTGAAGAAGGCAAAATAGTTTTTGAAAGATATGACAAGGACGGTAAGCTGATTAAGAAAACACCGCCGGGATACCTTCCCTTCGGCGAATTAGCGTAATTTTATTGATTTAAAAACCTCTTTTACGGTTGTCTGCCGTCTTCGCCGCCCTTAGCGGCCTGCCATAACGCCTCCCACTCCTCCAGGGTCAGTGAATTTAATTCCCGGCCCTTTTCGGAAACGAATTTCTCCATCATTTTAAATCGTCGTACAAATTTTTGGGTGGCGGCTGCCAGGGCCAACTCGGGATGCACCCTGACAAAGCGGGCGACATTCATAAGTTGTCGTCAAAGCAGATTTGAATTCAGACCACTCCTCTTCAACCTTTTGTACGACCCCCGGTAGATCCGGCCAATCAAAGCCGGTTCTGGCAGCACGCTCTGAAATTCTGTAAGCCCGCATGAGGGCTGGAAGTCGAACCGGTACGCTATCAAGTATTGAGGTGGCAGGGGCATGCTTTTTTTCTTTCATTTTTATTTCGTGCCAGCGCTCTCTGATCGTTTCGGTGGATTGGGCCGATTCTTTGCCAAAGACATGCGGGTGGCGGCGGGTCATTTTTTCGGCATTTAAACGGGTGACCTCTTCAATACTGAAAAGCCCCTTTTCCTGATACAGCCTGGAAATAAAAAATATTTGAAACAGCACATCACCAAGCTCTTCGCAAATTTCCTGCGGGTTATCGGTGGCGATAGCGTCAAATAGTTCAAATATTTCTTCAATTAAATAAAGTGCAATGGTTTTAGGGGTCTGTTTTTTGTCCCAGGGGCATCCGTTATCTCCCCTGAGTGTCTCGATTAATTCAATCAGGGTTTCAAAAGGATTTTGTTTGGGTATGGAAGTGTCTGATGTTAGCGGGGAATCTTCCAAGATTTTTTTAGTTCCCTTATATTAGAGGAAAACAGCTGTTTCATATCTTTTGAAACAACTTTGGCCATCTTTTCAGAGACCAGGGTCAAGTGGGGAGCAAGCACGGAGTTTCGGACAATCGGATCTCCCTGGGGCAGAAACGCCGTAAAAATTATCAGGAGTACCGCAATAATCAGCACTCCTTTGAGGAGACCAAATCCTGCCCCACAAATTCGATCAAACCATCCCATAAAAGCGATGTTGAGCACATATTTGATGATCACGCCGATAATACTTACGATAAAAAATACCGTACAAAAAATGATCAAAAAGCTGGTTATGTTCAGAAACGATTCGCTCGTAATCCACCGGGAGAAAAACCTGGCAAATCCATCGCAATAGGTATAGGCAGCATAAAAACCGGCCAGAACACCGAATATTGAAGACAACTCTTTTATCAGTCCCCTGAAAATGCCGCGTATCACGCAAAACGATAGGATGGCGATAATTGCCATATCAAATGGATTCATATAACCCCTGTATTCAGCTGCCACCCTGCTGTTACAGCTTGCCCCACAAACCGCGTGCACCGCACCCGGTTGCAGGAGCACCGGTTAAGACCCTCAAGCGCTTTTGCCGATTCGGACTTGGGTCGAATATTCAAGCCACCCGCTCTGCGGGCGATAGATGACGTTACAAAATGAAGATATATCAATAATTAAGAGCACTTAACATGAAGCAAGGCTGATTTTGAAGAAAGCTGAATATCCTAGAATAAGAGGGCAAATTAACAGAGCAAACCCCCTTTCGTCAAGGTGTTTTTGTGCATATCGAAACAGGTGTTAATTGTGGTTTGCAATCCATTCAGAAGGTATGATATTAATTAGGCTTGATTTTTACAACCGATTCTGGAAGCGTGGCCAAAATTAACTAAAAAACAACAGCCACTCGACATGATGGATTTCGCTCCCGCTAGATCGGGATCCCACATATTCATATCAAACTGCAGGAGCGGCTTCGAAACGGCTGAGCCCGTCGCAGGCCAGTCGTGATCGAAACGAATTCATCTCAGATCGGTTACTTTATAAACTCATTAGTAATTGGGTGTGTAAAACCATCCGCCTTAAAAGGCGGTGTTTGCCGGGAAGTGAAAAGGTCTATTAATATATGGAATCTACTCCCAAACAAAAATCAAAGCAATCGTCAGACAACCAACTGGTCAAGGTGAACTTCTCTGAAATAGATCTGGCCCGACAGCTTTTTGGAGAGCACAATCATAACCTCCAAAAGGTTGCCGCAGCCCTGGATATTTCGATCAATGCGCGGGGTAATACCGTTTTTATTCAAGGAGATAGCGAAGTTACAGACCTTGCCCGGAATATACTCAATCAATTGTATGGTCTTTTAAATGACAATTATCCGCTGCATCCCAATGACGTCGATTATGCCATAAAGGTTCTGAGTGCCGATGACCATGTAAAACTCAAAAATATATTTCTGGATACCGTATATATCACGGGTAAAAAAAGTTTCATAACGCCCAAAAGCCCGGCTCAAAAAGAATATATTGATGCTATTCGCGGTTATGACATCGTTTTTGGTATCGGCCCCGCCGGAACGGGCAAAACCTATCTTGCCATGGCCATGGCCGTGGCTGCGCTTTCAAAAGGACTTGCCAGCCGTATTATACTCACCCGCCCGGCGGTGGAAGCCGGCGAAGCACTGGGATTTTTACCGGGTGACCTCGCGGATAAGGTTGATCCGTATTTGAGACCTCTTTATGACGCGTTGCACGATATGATGCGATTTGAAAAAGCGTCCAAATTGATGCAGCAGGGGGTAATAGAAGTGGCACCCATTGCTTTTATGCGGGGCAGAACGCTAAACGATTCTTTTATCATATTAGATGAGGCTCAGAACACAACCTCCGAACAGATGAAAATGTTTCTAACCCGTATCGGGTTCAATTCAAAGGCAGTCATAACCGGCGATATTACCCAGATCGACCTGCCGGGTGATAGAATATCCGGACTGATCGAAACTAAAAATATACTGCAGGGAATAGACGATATTCGCTTTGTGTTTTTTTCAAAAGCCGATGTGGTGCGTCACCGACTGGTTCAAACCATCATAAAAGCCTATGAGGATCTTGAGGCCAGCAAAAACATTTAGCCAGTTGTGCAGATCAAACCGCTGCTGCCGGCCGTGGCCTCATCGTTTATATTAAAAGGTAGACTCCATAAAATGAAAACCGAAAACTACAAAAAATCAATTAAATCGCGCTTTGACAAAAGCCGGCGCTTCCGATGGGGATTGCTTATAAGCATTACCGCAATATTCATCATAATTCTTTACCCAAAGTTATTAATACCGAAGCATTACTATCAGATCGGAGACATTGCAGAACGGGATATCAAGGCACCCGAGGAATTTTTCATCGAGGATCACGATGCCACTGATGCAAGCCGACAACGCGCCGTAGAGAGTGTCTTAACCGTTTATGATTATGACTCTAATCTGTCCACTGTATTGGGAGGGCGTCTGGATAAAGCATTTGCCCAGCTCATTAGAGTTGTTAAGGAGGCTCAAAACAACCAGGATGCCGCAACCAGTCCGGAGGAGACTTTAAGTTCCTCACCTTCCCTGCGGATTAAAAGTGATAACCCGCTGGATGAGCAGCTCTGGCAGTTGAAAGGGGATTTTGAGGCCACGCTGGGTATAAATGTCAGTGACGGGGCCTACAGAATTCTTATCCGCAAAGCCTTTTCGGATGATATCGCACATCTGATCAGCCAAATCCTGTCGAAGATTCTTCAAAACGGGGTGGTCACCAACAAAGCCATCCTCCTCAGAGAAGCAGACAAGGGGGTAGTTTTAAGAGATGTCAGTACCAAACAAGATCGTACCGTAAGTAAATTAAAACAATTTTATGGCCTAGACCAGGCGAAAACAATGGTGCGAGTTGTCGGCCAGCCGTTGCTCAAAGATCACAATTACATCCTTCGCAATCTTATTGTTGACCTTGCGCAAGGATTGATTCATCCCAATATCACCCTCAACAAAAGTGAGACCGAAGAACGTAAAAAAAGAGCCGCGACAGAAATAAAACCGACCCTGTATCAGATTAAAGCGGGCGAGATGCTATTGCGGGAAGGCGAGCGGGTCACTGAGGTTCAAATACGCAAGCTAAAAGCGCTGCAATCTAAAACCAGAAATGAAAACGTAATTGCCTCCAGTATCGGTGCCGCTGTGGTCATCCTTTGCCTCCTGATCACAACCTATATCCTGCATATACACCCGCAGGATCAGCTGAGCGGGGGCCACAATAAAAACTTACTTCTTTTCGCCAGTATACTGATCGCCTGTTTTTTGCTGGTAGAAATATCCGCATCTTTGTCTGAGTCGCTGGTTTCAACCGCATCCTCCTCTATTACCGCTCCATCCATGGCATATGGCATCCCCCTGGCTTCGGGGGCCATGATTATATGCGTATTTATGGGTTTTAATCTTGCCGTTCCTTTTGCCACGGTTATGGCCATTTGTACCACCGTAATATTTCAAAACAGATTTGAATTTTTCATTTATTTTTTTATCAACGGCACCATGGCCGCCTACTGGCTCCGGGACTGCCGGGAGCGTAAGGCCTTCATAAAGGCCGGCGCAAAATTAAGCCTGTTGAATGTGGCACTTGCCACCGCCCTGGCTGTTTATTCCGCCCAATTGGTCTGGACCAAAATATTATGGGATTGGGCCTTTGCATTCATGGGAGGAATTGGAGCCGGTGTTGTCACCGCCGGCCTTGTGCCTCTGGTGGAAATCGCTTTTGACTACACGACCGATATTAAACTGCTGGAGCTTGCCCATCTTGATCGACCCATTCTCAGACGGCTCATGATTGAGGCCCCGGGATCGTATCATCATTCTGTTATCGTCGGGTCGATGGTCGAGGCAGCTGCATCAGAAATAGGTGCCAATTCGTTGCTGGCAAAAGCGTGCGGATATTACCACGACATTGGCAAACTCAAAAAACCGCTTTATTTTATAGAAAATCAAAGCAACGGTAAGAACAAACACGATAAACTCGAACCCTCGATGTCGAGCCTTATTCTGATTTCCCATATCAAACATGGCGTTGAAATCGCAAAGGAAAACAAACTGGGTCATGCAATTATCGACGTCATTCAACAACATCACGGATCCCGACTCATCACCTATTTTTATGAGAAAGCCAAGCAGCGTAAAAGAGAAGGTGCCGTAAAAATCGACGACTACTGCTACCCCGGCCCCAAACCCCAAACGAGAGAAATCGCCCTGGTTATGGTGGCCGATGTGATCGAGGCAACATCAAGAACGCTTTCCAACCCAACACCGTCAAGGATTCAGGGGCTGGTGCAAAAAATCATCAACGAAATTTTTTCTGATGGCCAGCTCGATGATTGTGAGTTGACCCTAAAAGATCTGCACTTGATTGCCAAAAGTTTCAACAAGATCCTAAACGGAATATATCATCATCGTATCGAATACCCTGAAAAATCACCATCAGGTAATGAAAAGGTAAAAAATGGGAGTCCTGATAGACAACCGACAAAGCAGCTACAAGTTGTCTCAAAAGAAAATCAGGAAGAAGGCCCAGGCCATCTTAAACGCCTTGGACAATCCTGAAGCTGAGCTTTCAGTCGTGATCGTCGATGATTCTGAGATAGAAGCGCTAAACCGAAAATATCTCAACAGACCCGGCCCAACGAATGTTATCGCCTTCCCCATGCGGGAAGGGGAATTTTCAAACCTATCCCCACTTCTCCTTGGCGATGTCGTTATCTCAACTGAAACAGCGGGGCGGGAAGCACTGGATTCAGGCATACCCGTGGAAACACGAATTGACCAGCTCCTGGTCCATGGAATTCTGCATCTTTTTGGATTTGATCATGAATCAAACCAAGGCGATGCAGCCCAAATGGAGGCAAAGGCTGCAGAACTTTTAGAGCTCGTTGGGTATTAAAGAATGATTAGCATAATTCATTTCGCTATTATCAAAAGATGGACGGAAAAATTACCTGATTGATAGACCCATTTAAAGAATTTCGCTGGATAGTAATAACAAGATAAAGTGGCCTAAGACTGCAACCAACAAAACCAATAAACCAATACAACCAAAATAACCAATCACGCTTGGAGGTTTGATGATGACTGGGCTAGCGGTTAACGTCAATCACGTGGCAACCATCAGAGAAGCACGACAGGTAATTTACCCGGATCCGATTGCTGCGGCCGTACTGGCCGAAATTGCCGGGGCTGACGGCATTGTGGTTCATTTAAGATCGGATCGACGGCATATTCAGGATCGTGACATCCGAATCCTGCGTAAAATCGTTCAATCCAGGCTGATTTTAAAAATGGCTGCCACCTCTGAAATGTTGGGTTTTGCTCTCGATATTAAACCTGACCTCGTGACTCTGGTTCCTGAAAAACGCGAAGAACTTACCACCGAAGGCGGAATAGATCTTGTTATCCATAAAACCACTGTGACGGATACGATTGGCACCCTTCAAAACAGTGGTATACCGGTGAGTGTTTTTATCGATCCGGATCTGGAACAGTTGAAATTGGCCCATCAGTGCAACGCAGATTTGGTTGAAATTTACAGCGGCTCGCTCTGTAAAGCCACAACCTCCGGAAAAAAGGAACAGGAATTTTCAAAAATCGTCGACACCGTAAAATTGGCAAACAAGCTAAAGCTCGGTGTCAATGCCGGTCACGGTTTGAACTACAATACGATTAAGGTTTTTAGGGGGCTAAAAGAAATTGAAGAGTTCAGCATCGGTCACAGTATTGTCGCCCGGGCCTTCATGGTGGGGATGGAAAAAGCGGTTAAAGAGATGTTGGCTCTCATTAAGACATTGTAAGTTTTAGGTTTTAAGTTTTAAGTTGTTTTACATTGAGAATAACGGGTGCGGAGGGTCACATGTATCTCGTGACAGCACAAGAAATACAGGCCATGGATCGTCAGAGCATTGAATCCTTCGGTATACCCGGCAGAGTTCTCATGGAAAATGCCGGCCGCGGCGCCACCCAAGTGCTTCTCGAGCAATTTCCGGATCTCGGGCAAAAAAGGATCGGTATTGTTGCCGGACGGGGTAACAACGGCGGAGACGGTTTTGTCATCGCCAGATACCTTGCCCATAAAAAATTTAAGGTCACCGTATTTCTGCTTGCCGCGCACAAGGATGTTAAAGCCGATGCCGCCGCCAACCTCAAACTTCTGAAACCATTGGCTGTTCCGGTCGCAGAAATGCCGGATAAAACAGGTTTTTCCAAATATAAAAAGGATTTGCTGCAACAGGAGTTATGGGTCGATGCAATCTTGGGCACCGGTATCAACTCGGAGGTCAAAGGATACTTCAAAGATGTCATAGAATTTATCAATCGTTCGCACAAACCGGTATTTTCAGTCGATGTACCTTCAGGCCTAAATTCCGATACGGGCCAGCCCTGCGGCATCTGTATCCAGTCCCAGGTTACTGCAACCTTTGCCTATGCTAAACCGGGACACGTGCTATTTCCGGGTGCCGTCTACACCGGCAGACTGGAAATTATCGACATTGGTATCCCTCCCCATATCGCAGACGCCGTAAGCCCCGGACAACACCTCTTGACACCGAATGCGATCCAAGCGGCCTATACACCCCGCCAACCCGACGCCCATAAAGGTGCAACCGGCCATCTACTGGTTGTTTCTGGTTCTCCGGGTAAAACCGGTGCTGCGGCCATGACGGCCATGTCAGCCATAAGAGCCGGTGCCGGGCTGGTTACCCTGGGTATCCCCAAAAGTTTGAGTTCGATCTTGGCAGCCCAGGTGATTGAGGCCATGACCTGGTCACTTCCTGAAACACTGGACGGTACCCTGGATGAATCAGCGTTTGACCAGATCATGACCCTGCTTTCGGACAAGCAATGCCTGGCCATCGGACCCGGCATCGGGCAGGCCCAGGAGACGCAAAATCTCGTACAGCGACTTGTGCAGCAAGCTCGGGTACCGCTTGTAATAGACGCCGACGGCTTAAACAATCTTGCAGGCAAGGCTCAGACATTAAAAAAATGCAACGTCCCGATCATATTAACCCCCCATCCCGGTGAAATGGCCAGGCTGATTAAAACAACTCCCGGTGAAGTCCAGGAGGATCGCATAAATTGTGCGCGTAATTTTGCCACTGAATATAAGGTCCATCTGGTGCTTAAAGGGGCACGAACGGTGATCGCTCACCCGGATGGTCGGGTATTTGTCAACCCGACCGGTAATTCCGGCATGGCCTCCGGGGGTATGGGGGATGTTCTCACCGGCGTCATTGCCGGTTTGGTTACCCAGGGGTACTCTCCTGAATCCGCCGCCCATATCGGTGTTTTTGTACATGGCGCAGCGGCAGACAGCCTGGCGAAAAATTTCGCGCCTATCGGCTACCTCGCCACCGAAGTCATGAATGCCATCCCATCCCAGATCAAGGACCTGGCCCAAAATCGTTAGGCTGCGGGCCGTATAATTTTATGCGCAATAAGCGGATCGAAATAATAACCCACGCAGCAGAAGAGACAAGAACGCTGGGGAAAAAAATCGGCCAACAACTCAAACCGGGTGCCGTAATTGCATTGACTGGTGAGCTGGGCAGTGGAAAAACTGTTTTGGTCCAGGGCCTGGCAGCCGGGCTGGAAGTGCCCGCCGACTATTATATTACGAGTCCCACCTTTACGCTTATAAACGAATATCCGGGCCGACATCCATTCTACCATGTGGATCTTTATCGCATCGAAAACCGCAATGATTTGGATGAAATCGGACTTTTAGAAATAATTCACGGCCAAGGGATTACAGCCATCGAATGGGCTGACAGGCTGCAGGAAGATATAGCAACAGAGCATCTGGACATTCGACTTGAAATCATTGATGATGAAACCCGTAAATTTTTTATCGACACCTGTGGACTTGACGCCATCAATTTGATATGAGGCCAGAAAAAAAAGAATCAAGGAGAATCGATGAGTTTAATTGTTCAAAAATACGGGGGCACATCGGTCGCCGATATTGAAAGGATTCAAAACGTTGCAAAACGTGTGGCCAATACTTACAAAAAGGGCAACGATGTCGTGGTCATTCTGTCCGCCATGGCCGGCGTTACCGACGAGCTGATTGAAATGGCCCAGCAGGTCACGTCTTCACCTGCTAGTCGCGAATTGGATGTTTTGCTGGCTACCGGTGAACAGACAACCGCGGCCATGCTGGCTATCACCTTGCAGTCCATGAAGTATCCCGCCCAGTCCTTGCTCGGATATCAGGCGGAAGTAAAAACCGATTGCAGTTTCGGGAATGCACGTATTGTTGATATCGGGGCCAATCGAATCAAAGAACTGATTAAGGATCGAAACATTGTAGTGGTGGCAGGATTTCAGGGCTGCGATCCAAACGGAAATATTACTACCCTTGGACGCGGCGGTTCCGATACCTCTGCCGTGGCGATCGCGGCCACCCTCAATGCCGATGTTTGTGAAATATATACCGACGTGGATGGCGTTTACACCGCTGATCCTAACATCTGTGAAAAAGCCAGAAAGATTGATACAATTTCCTATGACGAAATGCTCAATATGGCCAGCCTGGGTGCCAAGGTCTTACAAATTAGATCGGTTGGTTTCGCGAAGAAATTTAATGTTCCCGTGCACGTGAGATCATCTTTCAACGAAGAGGAGGGAACCATGGTTGTTAATGAAAATTCCGGTATGGAAGGATTGATCGTTACCGCGGTGACCCATGACAAAAATCAGGCACGCATAACTCTGAAAAAAGTTCCTGATCAGCCGGGAGTCGCTGAAAAAATTTTTTCCCCAATCGCCGGATCGGGTATTATCGTCGATATGATCATTCAGAATACCCGCGCCGGCGGGAAAACAGATCTGACTTTTACGGTACCAAAGGCAGACATTGACAGAGCGCTTGCAATTGCAAGTAAAATTGCCGAGGAAATAGGGGCTGAAGATGTTTTCGGAGACAAGAATATTGCCAAGGTTTCCGTAATCGGGGTGGGGATGAAAAATCATTCCGGGGTAGCCTCGACTATGTTTGGGGCTTTGGCCAGGGCAAATATCAATATCATAATGATAAGCACTTCGGAAATCAGGATTTCCTGCGTGATCGAAGAAGATTACACCGAACTTGCCGTTCGGGTGCTTCATACCGCCTTCGGGCTCGACAAGCAAGAATGAAAAAATTTTCAACCGACCAGATTATTTTCGCATTGGTGCTGGGCATAACTATTCTGGGAATTGTTATTTACAGAAGTTTTTATTTTTTCTAGCCTTCTAATAAAGCGGTAACTTTTCACAACAATATGATCAAACCCTCGTGTCACCGCTATCGTCGGGTTAATATTTATGGTCTGTACCTTGGGTTGCGCATCTTTGATAGACCGGGCACTTAACAAGGTCGTTAAACCACCTCCCTATCATGCCAGTGAAACCGCTGAAAAACTTCACCGGTCGTCTTTCGTTGCAGACCTCCACGCCGATTCTCTGCTCTGGAATCGCGACCTGCTGGTAAAATCCGCTTATGGCCATGTCGACCTTCCGCGACTCCAGGAAGGCCACGTGGGGCTTCAGATTTTTACGGTGGTTTCCAAGGTTCCTCTGGGTGTGAATTTTGAGCAGAATACCGCAAAATACGACATGATTACCCTGTTGTCTATTTTACAGGCCCGGCCCCTGCGTACGTGGTCCAGCCTGCTCCAACGCTGCCTGTATCAAGGTGAAAAACTTCGACGGCTGGTAAACGTATCTGAGGACTCCCTGATGCTGATCACCAGCCGCAGGGACCTGCAGGAACTGGTGGATGCCCGCAACCGGGGGGAGCCCGTCATCGGGGCCGTGCTGGGAATTGAAGGCGCCCATGCCCTTGAAGGAGATATCAGCAATCTCGATCTACTCTATGATCAAGGGTTACGCGTTCTCGGTCTCTGCCATTTTTTTGATAACGACATGGCCGGTTCAGCTCATGGCGTCAAGAAGGAAGGACTGACAAAACTCGGCCGACAGCTAGCCAGGCGGGCATTGGATCGGGAAATGCTCATCGATCTTGTGCACGCCTCACCCCGGGCCATCGATGATACCCTGGCCCTGACCAACCGTCCGGTAATTGTCTCTCATACCGGTGTACGCGGCACCTGCGATAATACTCGCAACCTGTCCGATCACCACGCACGCGGCATTGCCGCCAGCGGCGGTTTGATTGGCATAGCGCTATTCGAGGCCGCGCTGGGTGGAAAAGAAATAAAAGACTTCGTCAGGGCAGTGCGCTACGTAACCGATTTGGTTGGCGTCGAACACGTGGCTTTGGGATCTGACTTTGACGGCGCGGAAACAACAGTGGTGGATGCCAGCGGTCTGGTGTGCCTGACGGATGCCCTGCTGGCCCATGGATTTTCAGCGGCGGAGATCGAAGCAATTTTGGGTGGCAATGTATTGCGCGTGTTACGTCAAACACTACCTGAATGATGAAGCTCCACGCAGTCCCGCTGCAGCGGTACTGGTTATCAGAGCGGAATTGCGCCGCAGCCTGACCCGCCTGCGCTCTAGCGAGCTTCGGCGCGGTTCACCTTGCCTGCATACCTTGTGCAGGGTAAGCAGGCCAAGGCCAATAAGTGAGTATGTGCAGTCCAACGCTAACTTCATGCCAAAAATATCCTTAAATATATTGTTTTTCACCCTGTGCTTTTTCATTTCTTTTACGTCAGGACCCGCAGATGCCAGCACACTTAATCTACAGATAAATAACAACCAAATTTCCATCCACGCCATTAACATTCCTTTGCAAACAATCCTGAAAAGAATGGCAGATTCAGGCATCACCGTTTACCTGGATCCGGAGATAAACCCTAATATTACAGCATCATTTGAGAACAGGGATCTAGCCGTTGGACTCAAATCAATCCTTAAATCTGTAAACCATACGTTTGTGTGGGAGCCCCTTGAAAATACCCCGGGGGCATCTTCACCAGACAAATATAAACTGGTGGAAATCTTAATATTCAGGGAAGGTAAAAAGGATCGGATGTTACCTTTGCACGAACAGGTAAAAACAAACGCTTTTGTTCAGGAGTCGGAAACAAAGGTAATGGTCAGGGAAAATAAAGTTTATGTACCTGTTATCCTGGGTTATCAGGACAGGGAGGTTAAAACCACCCTGGTTTTCGATACGGGTGCGAGCAGTATCGTATTGCATGAAAATATTGCTGACAAATTGGGTATTGACCAATATTCCCCCTCGAAAGGCAGGGGCGTTGGTGGCATTACCATTGATGCCAAAGAGACGAAATTGGACTATGTCCGGGTCGGCCCGCACAAAAAAACAGATCTGGTCGCACACATTGTCTCCTATCAAGGCCCTGTAGTTGAATATTACAATGGTTTATTGGGAATGAATTTTTTAAAAGGTTTGGAATACACCATTGATTTCGATACAAAAGTGATCCGCTGGTATCCCTAAATAACACTTCTGCATGAAAAATAGCGAGATTGATAAATAACAGCGTGATGATTAAGATCTACCTTATGATTACATTTGAAGCTATCTCAAAAATGCATTTTATCCGCCAGAGATCTTTGGCGGGCTAGCGTCCAATGGCTGTGTTGTCCCGCGGCTTGAAATGCTAATTAATCGCGGCAAGATGCCGCTCCCACAGTTCTTGTTGAGGGGTCGTAAACGCTATGGTGTTTAAAAATTGGTGGGAGTGGCTTCCAGCCACGAGGTGTATGTTCATCCGCCAGAGTGCGTTGGCGGACTCCGCTTTCAAACCGCGGGGCGCCTTGCCGTTGTGCGCGATCTACTATTTTTGAGATGGCTTCTAGTCCTGTGAAACCTGAAACAAGCATGTTTAATATTCAGCCGCGATTCCGCCTGCTGCCGCCATGGCATGCGTTGAAAGTGCTGGTTTCCGGCATAAGCGGTCGCAATGCGCCGATAAAAACTGCAGCCGGTGAAAAGGAAATCGCCTCCATTGAGCGTCGGTCCGTCGAGGTGCCAGCGCCGCTGTCCGAAACCATCAGTTATCTCAGGGGGGGCAATCCTGATGGGCGGCGCATCGTTTTTGTCCACGGCACACCCGGAAATGCCAAAGGATGGGCTGATTACTTGCTGAATATAGCAAAAAGCCGGTTTCATATTGCTCTGGACCGCCCCGGTTTTGGAAGAAGCGGTCCTGCCGACGCTGTGATTTCGATTGAACACCAGGCCGCGGCCGTCAAAGCTTTGCTGCAGCAGGCGAAATCCAAAAAAGCCATACTCGTGGGCCACTCACTGGGAGCATCTGTGGCGGTAAAGACCGCGCTGGAGTATCCTGACGAAGTCGGCGGTCTTTTGCTGCTGGCGGGTGCTTTCGACCCTGATCTTGAGGAAGCCAATTTTATCCAGCTGCTGGGCACCTTTCGACCGCTGGCCTTTCTGCTGCCCAGAGACATTGAAAATTCCAATCGCGAACTGCTGGCACTAAAAGGTGAACTGATCGCAATGGCCAACGCGCTACACAAATTAACCATGCCTATCAGCATCGTGCATGGGGACCGGGATCCCCTGGTGCCTTATGCCAATGTGGACTATATAAGAAAAGAAATCGCCAATGCACCACTGGAGGTGACGATCCTTAAGAACAGGGATCATTTTATTCCCTGGCATTCCAAACCAGCCATCGATGCTGCTCTGGAGCAGTTGGTCAATCGGATCCGCGAGGCAGAATAGACTGCAGCGCGCGGGAGCGCCGGGTGAAATCTCGGGTTATGTCTCTGAAATAACTGTAAAAAGTATTTTAGCAGTTTGCGAGCTATTGGGTAACTTATTCATGAGACACACCCCTGGTCGGTGCCTTCAAAATCCTGGTTGAAGGCCCCTGGTGACAATTTGTAATTTAGGTATCCTCTGTATCGACAAATTCCTGATATGAAAGACGACCATCGCATGAATCAAACCCAAGATTGCGCAACGCCTACCCTGGACCGGGCTACTCAAAACGCCATTGCACCAACGTATGCGGACAAACCCAGGCATGTGGGCATGCCGCCTTTTGACGCTTCAGGCCCGCCACTGTCGTTTTATGAATTTTGGCCGCCCAGGTTATTTTACATTCCCATCTGCATCCATTGGATCCTGCTGTCAATCCGTTATGGCTCTGCCACCCTGCCCTCCGTCGCCAATCCCCTGTTTCCCGTCGGTGGATTGGTCGGCGAGTCAAAGGAAAGGATCCTGTCCCAGGTCGGCGGCAACAGTGCCGGTCTGGTTGCCCGTTTTGCTGCAATCACGCGCAGCCGCAACGGCGCCGATGCCAGAACGGATGGCCAACGCTTGGAAACGATGATGCGTGAAAAGGACATCGTCTATCCGGCTGTGGCCAAGCCCGACATCGGCTGTCGTGGCGTCGGAGTGCAGATCGTGCGTGATTCGGACCAACTGCTGGCATATCTGCACAATTTTCCACCCGGTGGTCGCGTATTATTGCAGGAGCTGGTGCCACACGAAGGAGAAGCCGGTGTTTTTTATGTCCGAACGCCGGATGCAGCCCAGGGAATCATCTTCTCACTTACGCTGAAATACTTTCCCTATGTGCAAGGCGACGGGCAGTCATCCTTGAGGGAATTGATCGAACGAGACCGACGCGCAGGTCTTATCAAGCATGTTTACCTTGAACGCCACCAAAAGCAACTCGACAGCATCATTCCGGAAAACCAGAACTTCCGGCTGGCTTTTACCGGCAGCCACAGCCGCGGGACCATCTTTCGCAACGGAAACGCCTATATCACCAACGAGATGGTGGCGACTTTCGATAGAATTTCTCACGAGATACCGGAATTCTATTTTGGCCGATTCGATGTGCGTTTCCCGGATTACAAAGAATTGCAGAAAGGCCGCGGCTTCAAGATTGTAGAAATCAACGGTGCCGGCGGTGAAGCAACGCATATTTGGGACCGCAAGACTCCCATCCTTGAGGCCTACCGCACGCTGATGAAACAATTCAGCTACCTGTTCAAAATCGGGGCCCACAACCGCAGGCGCGGATTCAAACCCGCCAGCCCGATGGAATTGTGGCGTGCCTACCGAACGGAAAAAAAGCTCACGCCCCTTTATCCCGGCACGGAATAGCCATTATCAACTCCCAAATCAGACACCGCTAGCGAGCCTTAAAATAGGATCACTTTAACATGTTACTTTTAAGCCGTCCCGAGCTAAAGGTATTAATCTGACGGGAGTGTTGGAGTAATGGAGTATTGGAGTAATGGGAAAAAACAATCGTTGCGGGTTGCGCGTTACGTGTTACGCGTTCAGTTTTTCAACCCGCAACTCGAAACCCGCACCGCGCAACAATCACTCATCATTTGCTTTATTGGGGCGCAATTTTAACACTCCAGTACTCCAGCACTCCATTACTCCAATTATTCCCTCCTTGTCCGGTCTTGACCGACTGTGATGATATCCGGAGCATATCTTTGAGAATCACGCTAATACTGCCGCTATCTCCGCATTTGTACGCTCAAGGGCACCAACGATATCAGCCGCTTTCAGGATAGGACGACCGATCACCAGAAGATCAGCCCCGTTTTTGACGGCTTCGGCAGGAGTTGCGGTTCTTTGCTGGTCATCATCCTGGAGATGCCAGCGGGGTCTTATCCCCGGGCATATTTTTTTTATGTCCACAGCCTGAATATTTTCCAGGTCCTGCGCCGCGCAAACCAGGTATTCGTAATGCGGCTGGGCGTCCTGTGCCATGCGCCCGACCATTTTCAAAAGACTGCCCCCCTGGTAATAGCGGTTGAAATGCTTCTGATCCATCGAGGTTAAGATCGTAACACCGGCGATATGGTTCTTTGACAGGCCTTCTGATTGCGGCTTATAGCCGGCGGTGCAATGGATCGTGGTAATATCTGCACCGGCCTCAATATGCAGCTTGAGTGATTCGGTCATGGCACTGGGGATGTCGTAAAGTTTAAAATCTACCATCACGTTACCGAATTTCTTAATTTCCGTTATAACCTTTAACCCGCGTTCAAGTACACTCTTTCTGATTTTATAACCCCACACCAGCCCTTTTGTTTTTTGCATTATCCCGAGAGCACTTTCCCAGGATACGTTATCCAATGGTAAAATAATTTTGCAGTTCATTTGGCAACCTCGTTTCTGTCACCCGCAGTGCAATGGACCGTGAGAAGAGTCCAAAACCGCAGAAAATGCCTGAAGGCCCCCCCCGCACAGGGGCTGATTTCACATCCTGATCGCATAGGAAAATGCGTTCGGCCAAGCGCAATATTGGGTTAACCGATTGCTCCCGCTAACGGCGGGATTTTGCCGGTTCAAAACGGTATTCTTTCTGTTCTTACGTGTCAACCGGCAAACGGGCTAACGGGCTCAACGGGCTAACGGGCTCAACGGGCTAACGGGCTAACGGGCTCAACGGGCTCAACGGGCTCAACGGCTATCGATATTCCATAACCTATAATTTTTCTATCTGAAAGTCTTTTTGTAAACATCCAATGGGTGTTTAAGAAATCTGTTGAAATCATTGTTTATATAATGGTATTTATAATATTTTAGTTGTTGTTAAGAACGATTTAAACGTTATGCCGGATTTAGAAACATATCACGTATCTTCGGGCAGTTTTCACATTGGCAAGCGGCAACCCATGCTTCTACAGGCATGTTTAGGGAGTTGTGTGGGGGTGTCCCTTTGCGATCCTGATGCGGAGGTCGGCGGAATGATTCATCTGCTTCTGCCGGATCCTGTCACGCCGGGATCCAGTTTTCAAGCCGAAAGATACGCATCTACGGGTCTTCCCATTTTTCTCGAGGCCCTCATCGATGCCGGTGCCTCTTTGAAGAATATGCAGGCTGTCATCGCTGGCGGCGCCCTGGTAGGTCCCGTTAGCCAGCAGGATTTGTCCCTGAACATCGGCGGTCGAACAGCGGATGTAGCCAAAAATATTCTTTCTGACCGAAACATTCAGGTCAAACAATCCGAAACCGGAGGTTTTTTTGCGTGTACCCTTCAGCTTAATATGCAGAGCTGGAAAAGCAGCATCGAACCGGTCGGGTTTTCCAGGCTCTCTTCCGGGCAATCCCCGGCCCCGCCAAATCACATGGACATTATGAGGGCTGCAGAGCATATTCAGCCTATTCCGCAAGTCGCTTTAAAGATATTACGGATCCTGGATGAAGAGGATTTTAACGTAGAAAAAATCTCAGAAGAGGTTCAAAAGGATCAGGTTATTAGTGCCAAAACGCTGCAACTTTGTAATTCGGCCATGTATGCCAAGAAACGAAAAATAGAGTCTTTATCCCACGCGCTGGCATTTCTGGGCCATGAGCTCTGGGTCAAGCTGGTTATCTCGGCAGCGGTCCAGAAATATTTTGAAACTTACAATCAGGGGTATTCACTCTGCAAAGGAGGTCTGTATCATCATGCGGTGGGGACCGCGGCAACCGCCGAGAAATTGGCTCATTTTACGGGGAAAGCGCATCCGCCCATTGCATATACGGCAGGTCTCTTACACGATATTGGTAAGGTCGTGCTCGACCAATTCGTTAATTCAACCTTTCCGCTTTTTTACCGGAATATCAACACCGAAAACCGAAACCTGATTGAAATAGAAAACAGTATCCTCGGCGTTGATCATACTCGGGTGGGCGCCGAGCTCGCAGATATGTGGTCCTTTCCTGATTCACTTAAAGCGGCCATCCGGTTTCATCATAACCCGGAAGCCAGCCCCCATCATCCGGAGCTGGCCCATATCGTTTATATGGCGGATCTGCTTATGTCCAGATTCAATACCGGTCTGGAAATAGAACGCCTGAATACGCGGACATTTGATAAACGATTGGAATATCTGGGGTTGGAAAAATCCCGCTTTGCAGACATTGTAGATCTCATTCCCGGAGAAGTTCTCCGCTTGACGACGGAAACGACCGGACCGGTTGAGTAAATTGCACATGAAAATGAATGATCGAAAACAACTCCTTTTGAAATCGCTTCCCGGAGTTGATCATATTCTCGAACTAACGCAGGTGGACCCCTATTTTGAGACCGTTCCCAGAACGGTTCTGACACGGTCCATCCGGGAGGTAATCGAATACCTGCGAACCGCGATCCTGAAAAATCCTCACGACTTCGACCAAGAAAACCTGACGGATGCTTTTGTACTTCGACATGTCAAAGTCGTTACCCAAAAAACCCTGGCCCCCAATCTTGTGCGCACCATTAATGCCACCGGGGTGGTGGTCCACACCAATCTGGGCCGTTCAATTTTGGCAGAGCAGGCCCTTGAAAATATTCACCTGATTGCCAGCCGATATTCGAACCTCGAATTTGACCTTGCCGGAGGAAAAAGAGGTTCGCGCTACAGTGCCGTGGAAGAAATTATTTGTGAAATAAGCGGGGCCCAGGCCGCAATGGTAGTGAATAACAACGCCGGTGCCGTTCTACTTTGTCTCGAAACGATCGCCCGGGACAAAAAAGTGATCATATCAAGAGGTGAACTGGTTGAGATTGGCGGCTCCTTCAGAATACCGGATGTCATGGTAAAAAGTGGTGGTATTTTATGCGAGGTCGGGACAACCAACCGCACGCATCTGAGGGATTACGAAAATGCAATCGACGATGACACGGGGCTCCTTTTGAAAGTCCATAAAAGCAATTACAGTGTTGTCGGTTTTTCGGCCGAGGTCTCACTGAATCGGCTGGTGGCTCTGGGAGAAAAAAATCAGATTCCGGTGATGGAAGACCTGGGTAGCGGAACATTTATCGATTTTTCGGCATACGGTTTACCAAAAGAGCCAACGGTCCAGGAATCCGTAAAATCCGGCGCAGATGTCATTACCTTCAGTGGCGACAAGCTTCTCGGCGGGCCACAGGCAGGGTTGATCGTAGGCAAAAAGGATATCATCGACGCGATCAAGAAAAACCCCATCACCCGTGCCCTGCGAATCGACAAACTGACCCTGGCCGCCCTGGAGAGCACATTGCGATATTATCGTGAGGAAGAAACCGCCGTCAACACCATACCGACTTTGCGGATGCTTACCATGCCGATCGAACAGATCAAACAAACGGCCCGGCAACTTGAAAAAAAACTGAAAAACATCAATGATGACCGCCTGCAAATTGAACGCCTCAACAAGTCATCGCGGGCCGGCGGCGGATCGCTCCCGAATTTGGAACTGCCCACGCAATGTGTGGGCGTTAAGATAACCGGATTATCCGTCAATGCCATCGAACGATTTTTGAGGGCTCAAAGCCCACCCATTATCGGAAGAATTGACGAAGATTATTATCTTATGGATCTGCGAACCATCCAGAGCGATGAACTCGTATTGATTGATACTGCCTTCAAACGATTGCTGGAGAAAATGCGAACATGAACCGATATCAGCGTGAATTATTCTACAAACAAAGCGCCAAACAGGATTTTCTGCTGTCCAAAACTGAGTTGAAACCTGAAGCGGCCAGGAACAAAAGCCGTGTTACAAAGGCCGTTAAAAACGAATTGTTAAAATCGTTTCCGGGCGTTCTTTTCGGAAATCAATTTGTTGAAAAAGCCCTGACCCAAATGGATGCTGCAGGCAATTTCAGTGCCATGGCAATTCGAATCGACGACTTCAACCTTCAAGATCCTGGAACGCCCGGATCGAATGGCACCGACACACATACGCAAGTGGCCAGGATAATTGATCGACTCTGTGAGCGTGAAAAGGGGACCTGGGGATTACTCGAGGTTGATATGTTTGGATGCTTTTTTGCCGAAAATGATGCAACATCCACCCAAAATTTGGGGCACAGACTTAAAAAGAACCTTTCTGAAAACCGCCATAGAACCGTATCAATCGGTATCGCCGTATACCCTAACCTACACTTCAAAAATAATCAGATTTTGGAAAATGCGCGTAAAGCGCTCGATCATGCGGCATTTTTCGGACCTGACAGTATCGTATTATTCGATGCAGTCAGCCTGAACATCAGCGGTGACAAGCTATACGATCAGGGTAAAGTAAAAGGCGCGGCTGCCGAGTTTAAAACCGCGACCCTCCTTGATCCCACGAACGTCAATATTCGCAACAGCCTGGGGGTAAGCTACGGCGTATTGGGAGAATTAGACAAAGCCCTGGCTGAATTTAAAATAGCCATCGGTCTCGACCCCAAAGAAGTTCTGGCGGTTTACAATGTGGGGCTTGTAAATATGCTGCTGGGAAACAAAACCCTGGCACTCGAAAGCCTGCTGGAAGCAAACCGGCTCGATAGTGAGATCTTTGAGGTGGCCTTGCAAACCGGGCGGGTCTACCTTGATTTAGAAAAACCGCAGAAAGCGGAAAAATTCCTCAAAAAAGCCATCCAGATCAGGCCGACTTCCGGTCCGGCGTTTTCCTGCCTGGGTGAATGTTATGCCGCACTGGGTATGAACGCCAAGGCCGTGGCGGCTTATAAAAAAGCAGTTAAACAAAATTCAAACGATGCCGCCGCCCTGTCGGCGCTGGGGTGGCTATTCGCTACTGAAGGCGAGAGCCTGGAAATAGCAACGCTTTTTTGTAAACAAAGCGTTGATATTGCGCCTGACAGCGGTCTTTACAGACATCGACTGGGCCGGCTTTATCTAAAGGCCGATCGGCCGGAAGATGCATTGATACAACTGCGAGAAGCCACGCGGCTCGAATTTGACTCAACGGCCTACATCGAGCGAATCGAAAATCGGCGGGTCTCAAAGGCATCATGAGCCGTGTAGCGGTGGTGGTTCGGGATTTCTGGATACTAGCAAAGGTAATTGCCTAAAATGAACTAAAGTTCGAAGTGTCTAAAGTTAAGGTGTCGCTTCACTCAGTCTTTTGGAAAAACGACAGAATTCATTAACCCTGGCCCAGACCGATCACCATTGCATTATACTTAAGAAGTCAGGTTTTTAATCATACTTAGCCCAGATCTATAAATGAACAAATCGCACCAGGGCGGGCTTTAGTCACTTTAGATCACTTTTAACTTTAGCTCAC
>CAMYNZ010000008.1 GCA_947259865.1 uncultured Desulfobacterales bacterium
AAAGAATTAATTTAAATACATCCAGCCAAACTCTGCGAATGCCACGGCCATGGACCCTTTGGAATTGATAATCCGTCTGGCAGCCCATATTCATCAGGCAGTTGGGTATTTTTTGAGGAAAATATATCTGCGCTATGACCCCCAAAAAAACATACGTTCTCATTTTTACAGCGCTTTTCATTGCAGCGGCAGTTCCATTCATTCCGCGTTTTATCAAGGCTGAGTCCCGCACGCATTCTATAAAACTTACGGCCCAGAAATACGGCTATTCTCCTTCACGCATCGTGGTGAATAAGGGGGATACCGTTGTGTTGAAGCCAACCTCACTGGATGTAACCCACGGGTTCCTATTGGACGGATATCCCATCGAGGCCAGATTAAAACAAAAGGGCATCACTTTCTTAAAATATGACTGGCAAGATGATGCAGGCAATCTGCAAGCTGACTGGGACAGAGTCTCGGAAATTGAGTTTGTAGCCACCAAACCCGGCAAGTTCACTTTTCGATGCACCCAGACCTGCGGGAATCTCCATCCCTTTATGACCGGAGAATTGATTGTAAAACCCAACACGCTTTACTATCTGTTTGTGTCATTATCCATGTGGTCGGTTTCAAGCCTGCTGCTATTATTTTGGGGCAAGCCGAATTTTCGCACTGCCGGTCCCAAACGGAGAAACCTTCTGGATATATTTCCCTGGTTAAAACGGATAATAAAACTACGCAGCTTTCAATTTTTGGTTATCTTACCCAATTTTATTGTCTTTTATCTCTTCATCCTCAGCAGCCTGCAGGGAAGTCCGGTGGGCAATCGCAATATCGCTATTATTTTTGTGTGGATCTTGTGGTGGTTTGTTTTGAAAGCCATTTTCGTTCCGCTGGGCGGCAGGATCTGGTGCATGATATGTCCGTTGCCTGCCCCGGCCGAATGGATCAGTCGCAGGAGTCTGATTGCCGTCAGATATATTCAAAAACCGTTCAGGAATTTACATCACCGATTCAGCGGTCTGCAAAAAGACTGGCCCTATCGGATGAATAATATCTGGCTTCAAAACGTCCTTTTTCTGGCCCTGATATCCTTTGGAATTATTTTGATTACCCGCCCGTTTGCCACGGCAGCTTTATTCCTGGCTATCCTGGGCATGACCCTTTTTCTTGGAATGATATACCGCCAACGGGTTTTTTGCCAATACCTATGTCCTGTCGGTGGTTTTTTGGGTACCTATTCCATGGCCGCCATGACCGAGGTACGGGCAATAAATCCCGATGTATGTAAAGATCACAAAGAAAAATCGTGTTATAAAGGCGGGCCGGGCGGATGGGCGTGTCCCTGGAATCAATACATGGGAAATATGAACCGGAACAATTACTGCGGTCTGTGCATGGAGTGCCTAAAAAGCTGCCCAAAGGACAATATTGGCATTTTTATTAGACCTTTTGGTGCTGATCGGCTCCTGCGGGGCTATGACGAGGTATTCAATGTAATTATTATGCTGGCCGTCGCCATCGTGTTCAGCGTTACCATGTTGGGTCCCTGGGGAATAGTCAAGAATGCCGCCAATGTGACGGAAAGCAGGCAAATCATCCCTTATTTTCTTTACCTGACCGTTATTTGGAGCCTGGCGCTGGGGGTGCTTCCCGGGTTCTTTACGCTGACCGTACGAGGTGCCAATCGTCTTTGGAAAAATCAGCTCAGCCAGCGTGATATGACCCTGAGGCTGGCCTATATTTTGATTCCACTAGGTATTTTTTCATGGATTGCATTCAGTTTGCCTTCCGTTATGGTTAATCATAATTATATCTTTTCCGTACTATCCGACCCTCTGGGGCTGGGATGGGATATTTTCGGTACGGCCGATTATCCATTTAATCCACTCTATCCTGAATGGATTCCACTCATGCAGGGCATACTTTTGCTTGCCGGACTCTATCTGGGCATCACTAGAGGCTATTTGGGACTTCAGGGTGTGACCCCTGATAACGTTTTGAAAGCAAAAGCCATGATCCTGCCGTCACTGTTTGCGCTTCTGGTCGTGAACATCTTATTGAAGCTTTATTTGGGATAACAAAGATTTTTGTGACCAGCTCAGCCTTCTTGATTCTGACCCGCTTGACAGCCGAATCTCATTTCTTTATAGTTTCTTTTTTTAATTAATTATCCTCGATATCAATTAGTTTGTAAGGTTTTTATCAATGAATATTACCAATCGTTCAACATCCGGGCCGCTTCTCTTACTGGTCGCCGGCGCCAAGGGGGCGGTATCGTCAACGCTGGCGGTGGCCATAGCAGCCATGAAAAAACGGCCGGATACAATATTGCCCAGTTTAACCACCGGAAATATATTTTCCCGCCTCGGAGCGATCGAAGCAACTGCCATCGCGGGTTGGGACCCAAATGCCAAACCTTTGACAGCTTGCATTAAAGCGCAGGGGGTGGTCCCCGAGCAACTTTGGAAACCCTTTCGCGACGATCTCGATCGGATACAGGTGCTCGCGCCGCCCCCATCTTCTCAAGATCTTAAGCACCAGGTTGAACGTTTGAGGCAGGACATTCAGGTGTTCACGAAAATGCAACCGGATGCGCAACCAGTCTTTATTAACCTGCTGCCCGCCGGTTTGCAAAAGGACTTAATGCAGTACCAAGAATTACCAGACCTATTTGAACAAGCTACCTTTAAAGATTTTCCGGATCTTGCCTATACTCTGGCAGCCATACTTTCAGAAATACCGGTGGTTAACTTTACCCCCAATATAGTTGAGATCCCGGCTATCATCAAGGAAGCCCAAAAACGCAATCTGCCGATGGCCGGACGCGATGGTAAAACCGGGCAGACCTATTTTAAAGTAGTTCTGGCTTCTGCGCTTAGAGCGCGCAATTTGTTGGTGGAGGGATGGTACAGTCTCAACATCCTTGGTAATGCTGACGGGATGAATTTAATGAATCCTGAAAATGCCAAAGAAAAGCTTGCCAATAAAACCAGGTTGCTGGATGAAGTCCTGGGCTACGCGGTCGGTCAAAAATATGATGCGCCCACACATAAAGTTCATATTGATTATTATCCGCCCCGGGGAGATGCAAAGGAGGCCTGGGATGTAATTGATTTCAGCGGGATGTTCGGGCTTCCCATGAGTTTGAGAATAAATCTGCAGGGCCGGGACTCGATCCTGGCGGCACCGCTGGTGCTGGACCTCGGACGGTGGGTGGCGGCTTTGAAGTTGGCCGGAAGAAGTGGACTTGTTCCCGAGTTAGGGTTTTATTTCAAAAAACCGGTGGGCAACAGTCCACCATTGACCTTCCAGGATCAAATACAAAGTATGAAAAAACTGGAACAACTCTGTAAAGACGACAGCTCTACCCGGCCGTGAACTTCCCGTTGCAGAAAACAAAGACTTGAAGCGATAAAGGATCAAACGGTGGTCTTCGGATACAGCACCAACGCTTTTGTGAAGTTTTCACTTTTTGAAGCTATAGAAAAAATCGCCCGGCTGGGATTCAGAGGGGTCGAGATCATGGGTGACAGACCCCACCTGTACCCTCCGGATTTTGATATGAATGCCCTGGCCCGCCTGAAAGAAGTCATCGAACAAAACCAGCTCAAGATTACCAACATTAACAGCTTCACGCTTTTTGCTGTGGGGGATACTTACCTGCCCTCGTGGATCGAATCCGATGAAACGCGTCGGAATATACGCATTCGCCATACCCTTGACAGCCTCAAGGTGGCAAACTATCTGGGTTGCAAAAATATATCGATTCCGCCGGGCGGCCCCCTGAATAATATGTCAGGGGATGAAGCATTTGCTTTGTTTCACGAAGGTCTCAGCCAGGTTACCCCCCTGGCGGAAGCGCTTGGAATAAAAATCCTGGTGGAACCTGAGCCAGATCTTTTGATGGAAAATACGCGTGAATTTAAAACCTTTATTAAAGATGTCAAATCGGCGGTAATCGGTCTCAACTTTGATATCGGGCATTTTTTTTGTGCGGGGGAAAATCCGGCCGTTGCTTTTGAAGAGCTTTTCGAATGGATCGGTCATGTACACATCGAAGATATTGCACCCAATCGAACACATAACCACCTGATTGCCGGTCAAGGCGCTATCCGATTCAAAGAAATATTTGAGACCATGGTGCGCTTGGGTTACAGTGGTGATATCAGTTTAGAACTTTACCCATACGCGGACAGGCCTGAGAAAGCCGGCCGGGAGAGCCTGGAATACTTAAAACCTGTTTTCCATGAAGCCGGCCTGAGAATTGATATTTAACGGATATGCTCGTTTCGCGTCCGCTAAAAATGGGGGAACGTAATTTTTAGGTTACAAAAGCAACGGAGGGGAAAACATGTTGGATAAAAATTTACTTTCCAAATTTAGGTTTTTTTCCGATATTGCCGAGGACAGACTGCTGGCCATCGCTCAACAGGGTGAACGACTTGATTTTAAAGCCGGAGATATTATATTTCAGATCGGGGACTCTTCCGGAAATTTTTACGGCCTGGTAAAGGGAGAAGTTGAATTAAGTCTTGTATATGAAGACAGGGTGCTGAAGGCGGATATCAAGTACGAGGAACAAAATCAATCTCGCTTTGAGGTTTTGGAAAAGCCGATCAAAGTAGCCGTTGTGGAGCCGGGTAAGATATTTGGATGGTCGGCCCTGGTGAGCAAGCGGGAGCGGACCTTAACCGCTAAATGTCTGGAATCCAGCCAGGTTATAGCGCTGCCGGGTGACGCCCTTAAAGCCCTGTTCGAAAAAGATCCGGCGCTCGGCTATATTCTTATGACACGGTTGAGCGACATCATTTCCGGGCGTCTGCAAGACCGCACGGATAAGCTAATCGAGGCCTGGGTAGAGGCCTTTGATATGGATTCACTATAGGCGTCTATCGGCGCCAATCCGATATTGTTGTGTAAATGAAAGCCCTTTATTTTGAAAAACACGGAGATCCAGCCGTCATCCAATACGGCACTGTTCCGGATCCAACACCGGCTCCCGGTGAAGTGGTCGTCCGTGTCCGCGCTTGTGGAATAAACCATCTGGATATATGGGTTCGGCGCGGGTGGCCCGGTCTCAAATTGGATATGCCCCACTGGTGCGGAGCCGATGTTGCCGGAGAAATTGCAGCGCTGGGAAAAGAAGTTTCCGGTTGGAAACTTGGCCAACGCGTGGTCGTGGATCCGGGTGTCAGCTT
The DNA here is from genome assembly GCA_947259865.1 of uncultured Desulfobacterales bacterium. The sequence continues at coordinate 5,184 of CAMYNZ010000008.1, forward strand.
ATTTGAAGATGAATTTACACGCCGGGGAGAAGATTCTCTTAGCCCGGGTTATCATGTCCTGGGGGAGCACCGCCGAGGAGGTGCTGCCGATTACCTCGCAATCTCCGCTGCAAACTTAGCCCTGATGCCTGACGATCTCGACTATCCAGAGGCTGCAGCACCGTTGCTGGTCACCCTGACTGCCTGGCGCATGCTTATCCATCGGGCAGGGCTTTTACCGGGAGAATCTGTTTTGGTAGTCGGGGCGGGTGGCGGCGTAAACACCATGGCCATACAAATCGCTAAATTGGCCGGTGCGAAAGTATATGTGGTGGCCGGAAATGAGGGAAAAGCGGAAAAGGCCAGACAGCTGGGTGCAGACACGGTGTTGAACCGATCAAAGGTAAATTGGGGCAGTGAAATTTACAAAATTACGGAAAAACGCGGTGTAGATGTTGTCGTTGACAATGTTGGAAAAGCAACCATAAATACCAGCATGATGGCGGTTCGTCGTGGCGGCAGAATCGTGATCGTCGGCAATACCAGCGGACCGCAGGCAGAAATTGATATTCGTTACATTTTCGGCAAGCAAATCAGTTTGATTGGCAGTACCATGGGTGGCCATCAGGATTTCCGTGATGTAAACCGATTATTGTGGTCCGGTAAGCTAAAACCGATTATAGATCGCGTGATGCCCTTGAGTGACGGTAAAAAAGCATATGAAATGATGGAAAACGGTGTACAATTCGGGAAGATAGTTTTAGAACCGTGACGTACTCTCACGCAAAGACGCATAATATTAAAAGCTTTTTTTACTTTGCGCACTTTGCGTCTTGGCGTGAGACTTATTATAGTTCTTCACAAGTTCTCTGAAGATAACCAACTTCTGTACATCCTGGGTGCCCTCGCCCAAAGAAGACCCCCAGGCGTCCATGGGATATTTGTGAATCGGATGCTCGTAAACCACAGAGGCTGCCCCGAAAATATCCGCAGCCCAGGGGGCTACCTCTCGGGCAATCTGCACGGTCAGATACTTTGCCAAAGAAGACTCCTGTCGAAAACTGGAATTCTCATCCATGGCAGCACAGGCTTTCCACAGCATCAGTCTGGCCGCTTCGATACGCGCAAAAAAATCTGCAAACTCAAAAGCCTTGGCCTGGAAGTCAATGATTCTTTGACCAAAAATATCCCGCTTTCGGGCCCTATCAAGCGCCAATTCAAAGGCACCAACAGCTGTTCCCAGGGTAAGGGCGCTGATGGGTACCCTGCTGTAAGTAAAAATTTTCAGTACCTGTTGAAGACCCTGCCGCTGCGCCCCTATAAGGTGGTCGTCCGGCACAAACACATCTTTGAATTGTATGCGGGTGAGATCTGACGGTATCCATACCTTTTTGTTGAGTTTGGTTCGCTTAATTCCCTGGGATTTAAGATCAACAAGGTACATGGACATCCGATTATTCCTTGAAGCCTGGGGATCGGAGACCGCTGTGACCACTGCCAGATCGGCAATAAGACCATTGGTGACATAAGCCTTGGCCCCGCTCAATCGCCAACCGCCCTCGACTTTATCAGCCCGCATAGAAATCCCGGCCACATCACTGCCGGCTTTGTTTTCGCTGTTGCCGACACACATCAATGTTTCTCCGTTGACGGCGGCTTCACCGTATTTTTTCTGGAGGTCTTCAGATCCGAACAAAAAGAGTCCGGTTAGACCCAAATTGATATGCGCCAGCACGGCAACCGCCACCCCCGGTGAAAGTTTGGCCAATTCTTCCTGTATCAAAGATTCCCTCAGGGCAGAGTTTTTTACCAGGCGGTGGCCTTCCATCCTGAAACCGTACCAGCCTGCTTTTCCCATTTTGTTGTAAAATCCGAGCGAAACCTCACCCTTTTTGTACCAGGTTGAAAGATTTGGTTTTAGATGGGTGGTGAGGAAGATTTTGAACCCATCCAGTTCTTGCGCCAATACCGCTGGTACTGAAAAACCCATTTTTATTCCTTTTGGTTTTGCACCTCGCAAAACTTTTAGCTGAACAAGATATTTACCGTGTAATGCAGTCCGAAAGCTCTCGACTAAAGGAAACAATATACCGTTACCTGAAAATCTTTACCGTCACTCATCAGCTTCGTGATTTGTTTCCGAGACCCGTTTTTCGTATGTTTCCCATCACACATCTTTGGGAAGTATTAATCTTGAGGCCTACAACTGAATTTAATCAATATCTCTAGGTCAATAAAATGATCCACGCCATTTGCTTTTACTAAAAATAAAATATATTCATTTACTCAGTAAAAAACAAGAGACACTGTTAAGTTATCAAAAATATTCAGGAAAATTATCTATAGGGTTTGCTGCCGGGCCTATATAGTACCCTTGACTCTAGCAAAAACGGTTACATATTATCTTCTAAGTTAAAAGCAATACTAGGGATTCAATTAAAGTGCACAAGCGGCTATGGAAACAAGCATTAATACTGTAACCCTAAATAGTCATAAAGTATTGTCCCAACGAATATTTTACTTTTAAAGGAAAACTGCCATGCCCAAAATTAAGGTAGACTTGTCGGATGAGGTATATTTTCTTTCGATACTAAACGAGCACGGAAATATCGATGAAGCATTGGAACCTGATATACCGGAAGATCTTCTTTTCAAACTCCATCGCTATATGCTCCTGGGGCGCCGGTTCGACGAAAGGCTATTAAGTCTGCAACGGCAGGGGCGGATCGGAACATTTCCGCCGATATCCGGTCAGGAAGCTGCGCAACTGGGTGCGGCAGCTGCCTTGCGTCAATCGGACTGGATGGTGCCTTCATTTCGCGAGACCGCGGCGGAGTTGTGGCGAGGCCGAACTTTGGAAAGTGTTATCATCTACAACAACGGCTATAACGAGGGCGGGCGAATTTCTGAAGACCGTAACGACCTGCCGATTTCGGTGCCGGTTGGCTCGCAAATACTGCATGCCGTCGGCATAGGGTATGCAATCAAATACCGGCAGTCAGACGATGTGGCCATGACTTTTTTCGGGGACGGTGCAACCTCTGAAGGTGATTTTCACGAAGGACTCAACTTTGCTGGTGTATTTCAAACCCCGGTAATTTTTGTCTGTCAAAATAACCAGTGGGCCATCTCGCTCCCCCGGTCAAAGCAAACCCGGTCAAAGACACTGGCTCAAAAAGCCCTGGCCTATGCCATACCGGGCATTCAGGTCGACGGCAATGATATTCTGGCAGTCTATACCGCTGCAAAAGAGGCTGTCGCCAGGGCCCGGTCCGGAGAGGGATCAACAATGATTGAATGTGTCACCTATCGCATGGCAGTACACACCACCGCAGATGATCCCAAACGTTACCGCAGCGACCAGGAAGTAGAAGAGTGGCAAAAACGAGATCCATTGGTACGATTTCAAAAATACCTTAAAGATAAAGGCCTGCTCACAGATGACGGGGTAGAATCTGCAGAGGCAGAGATCAAAGATCAAATTCAGGCGGCCGTCGATCGCGCCGAGGAAGAAACAAAGTCGCTGGGTGACCCGTTGGATATGTTCAATCACGCTTATGCCGAACTTCCGCCGCACTTGATTGAACAAAGAAACGCGCTGGCACGCGAATTGGAAGAACACCCAGAGGAGGAAATACATGGCTAAAATGACGATGGTTCAAGCCATTAATCTTGCCCTGAGCCAGGAAATGGAAAAAGACGACCGGGTGCTGGTGCTGGGTGAAGATGTGGGAGTCGACGGTGGTGTTTTCCGTGTAACTGACGGACTCATCGATAAATTTGGTGCTCAAAGAGTAATCGACACACCCCTGGCCGAATCCGCTATTGTCGGTATGTCTATCGGCATGGCTGTTTATGGGCTCCGACCCGTCTGTGAAATTCAGTTTTCCGGTTTCAGCTATCAAAACTTCCATCAAATTGAAAACCATGCGGCGCGTTTGCGGTGGCGCTCTCAGGGCCGTTTCCAGGTGCCGATGGTTCTCAGGACCCCTTACAGCGGTGGTGTGCGGGCTCTGGAACACCACTCTGAAAGTCGCGAGGCCTATTATGCCCATACACCGGGCATAAAAATGGTTATTCCATCTGGACCGCGTAACGCCAGAGCCTTATTAACTAGCGCCATCCGGGACCCGGATCCGGTAATTTTTTACGAATCCAAGGCCATCTACCGGGCATTCCGGGAAGAAGTTCCTGAAGAAGAGGAGACATTTCCGATAGGCACATCACAAATCGTCAGAGAGGGCAACGATCTTACCCTGATTTCTTATGGCACCATGATGCGCCCGACACTGGAGGCCGCTTCAATACTTCAGGAAGAGGATGGTATTGAAACAGACATTATCGATCTGTTGACTATTTCACCGTTGGATGATTCTTTGTTCGTCCAATCGGTACACACAACCGGCAGAGCCGTGGTGATCCACGAGGCCCCCGGCAGCTTTGGACCGGGTGCTGAAGTCGTTTCTCGCATTATGGAAAAGGCGTTTTACTATCTTGAAGCCCCCATTGAGCGTGTTACCGGATATGACATTATTATACCGCTCTTCATCCGCGAAAATAGTTACATCCCCAGCACCCGACGAATTGTGAGTGCGGCCAGAAGAGTATTAAGCATCTAAACTTCGCGTGTTTTGGTTACCGCAAAAATCTATGGGTGTTGCGGTGTATTCCGGAGGATAAATATGGCCCGTGTTTTTAAATTGCCTGATTTGGGAGAAGGTATCCACGAAGGAGAGGTCATCGCTGTTCTGGTATCGGTCGGAGATGAAGTAAAAGAAGAAGACCCCATTCTGGAGGTTGAGACGGACAAAGCCTCGGTGGAAATACCTTCACCTTATACCGGTAAAGTGGAAGAAATTCTGGTTAAACCGGGTGATATTGTTAAGGTTGGCGATGTCTTGATCAAATTCAGCAATGGTGCGGCCGATGAAGAACAGCCGCAGAAGCATCCGGTAAAAGCGGTCGAGACCGCCAGCCCCACGGCTGCCTCAACCGGTAAGACCGGCCCTGTACCGGCTTCACCGGCCACAAGACGCCTGGCGCGCGAACGGGGCATCGATCTTCGTCAGGTTGCGCCTACCGGCCCGGGAGGATTGGTGACAGCCGAAGATGTTCGGACCTTTGCTGAAAAAGGCCATAAAATCGATGAAGTCGCGGCCGGTGAAGCTATGCCTATCGTCGCAACCGCTCCCTTCTCGGTGCCGGCTGCGACGCTGCCTGATTTTTCAAAATGGGGGCCGGTCGAGCGCATGCCGTTGCGGTCCATTCGAAGGGCAACAGCCAAGCGGATGGCCCTGGCCTGGTCGCAAATACCGCATGTTTCCAGCCAGGATGATGTGGACGTAACCAAACTGGAATTACTTCGCCGGCGACACAAAAACGATATAGAAGCTCAAGGCGGGAAACTAAGCCTAACCGCATATGCCGTTAAAGCCGTGGCGGCGGCCCTTAAAAAATTTCCGAATTTCAATGTTTCGGTCGATACGGCCAGCGGTGAAATCGTACGCAAAGGGTATTATCATATCGGCGTTGCCGCTAATACTGAAGATGGCCTTATCGTACCGGTTATTCGGGACGCCGATCGCAAGAGCATCACCCAAATTTCAATCGAATTAAATGAACTCGTACAAAAAACCCGGGAGCGAAAAGTAAGTCTTTCTGAATTGCAGGGTGGCACCTTTACGATCACCAATATCGGTGCGGCCGGCGGCAGGGGACATTTTGCGCCGATTATCAACTACCCCGAGGTGGCCATCCTCGGGCTGAGTGCCGCACGGATGAAACCGGTAGTCGTAAAAAAGGATGCCACCGGATATGAAATCGTACCCCGGCTCATAATGCCGGTTGTACTGAGCATCGATCACCGGGTTCTGGATGGGGCGGATTCAACCCGGTTTTTAGAATTTTTCAGAATTGCATTGGAAGATCCCGGAAATCTTCTCATGGCAATCTAAACAGGGGATGTAACCCATGGTAATGGGAGAGTTGACCCAGGAAACAGAAGTTCTGGTAATCGGCGGAGGACCGGGAGGTTATGCGGCTGCTTTCCGGGCGGCAGATCTGGGTATGGATGTGACCCTGGTTGATATCGCCGATCGGCCCGGAGGTGTTTGCCTATTTCGGGGCTGCATTCCATCCAAAACCTTCTTACACTTATCAGAGTTGATTCATGACGCCGCCCATGCGGAAACGCTCGGTATTCGTTTCAGTGCTCCCGAAATTGATCTGGAGGCAATCCGCACCTGGAAAGACAAAGTGGTCGACAAACTGGCCAACGGTTTGGTGAATCTCAGTGATCACCGGGGAATTCAGCGTGTGAGAGGACGGGCCGTATTTGAAGCACCGGACAGAGTCAGGATGCACCAATCAGAAATCGGGCACATCAAGTTTCGATACGCCGTATTGGCTACCGGATCCCATCCCATACCCTTTCCGGGTGTCACATTCAAAAAAGATGGACGTATAATGAATTCAACGGGTGCCCTGCGGCTGGTCGATGTTCCTGCTTCTTTGTTAATCGTTGGCGGGGGGTATGTGGGACTGGAGCTGGGAACGGTCTATGCGGCATTGGGGAGCCGGGTCAGTGTGGTCGAATTGGGCGACAGGCTTTTACCCGGCGTGGATGGTGATCTGGTAAAACCCCTGCAGCGACGCCTGGAAGGATTATTTGAAACCATCACCTTAAACACCCGGGTCAGCGATTTGAAAGAAAATGATAGCAATGTTGACGTTAGTTTTGATGGTCAGGCCGATAAAGCGGTCCAGTCCTACGATCGCGTGCTCATTGCAATCGGAAGACAACCGAATACAAATGACCTTGGCCTGCAGAACATCGGCGTCAAAACAGATGAACGCGGCTTTGTTGTGGTCGACGAACAGCAACGGTCCACAGCTAAAAAAATCTTTGCCGTCGGAGATGTCATCGGTGGCATGATGCTGGCACATAAAGCGACCCACGAAGGCAAAGTAGCTGCAGAGGTTATTGCCGGCAAACCATCGGCCTTTGATGTGCGTGCCATACCTGCGGTGGTCTACACCGATCCTCAAATTGCATATTGTGGTCTCACGGAGGAACAGGCACACAAAGAAAACCGCAGGGTCGAGGTGAATCGTTTCCCCTGGAAGGCCTCGGGGCGGGCATTAACAATGGATGCCCCCGAGGGGCTTACAAAGATGATCATCGATCCGGAAACCGAACGGATTCTGGGGGTGGGGGTCGTTGGAAGAGACGCAGAAGGAATCATATCCGAAGGGGTTTTAGCGATCGAGATGGGGGCCCTGGCAGATGACGTTGCCTTAAGCATCCATCCCCACCCGACGCTTTCGGAAACAGAAGGTGAGGCGGCGGAAATCTTCCTGGGCACGGCCACGCATGTACTTCCCAAAAAGAAAAATTGACGGCTCTGCATCTGCGCTTTTTACAAAGCCGTCAATCTTGTACTGATTGTTGGCCGGTTAGTCCCGCCGTTAAACAATAATTATTGCGCGGCTTTGAAGTTTTGGTTGACTTTCTCCCAGTTGATCACTTCAAAAAACGCACTGATGTATTCCGGACGACGATTCTGATATGTCAAGTAGTAGGCATGCTCCCAGACATCCAGACCCAGTATGGGTGTTTTGCCCCGACTCAATGGACTGTCCTGATTGGGGGTCGTCATAATTTCGAGTTTACCGTTGTCCACCACCAGCCAGGCCCAACCGCTCCCGAACAGCAATGCGGCTGCGGTTGAAAATTCTTCTTTGAATTTTTCAAATTCACCAAATCCGGAATTGATCGCTCCGGCGACGGCACCATCAACACTTACCCCTTTTTTCAGCAGCGGCCAGAAAAATGAGTGATTCACATGGCCCCCGCCGTGATTTCTGACGGCTGTTCGGATTTTTTCCGGAACCGAATCCAGTTGCTTTACTAACTCAACCACACTGAACTGCTGCAAATCGTCGTGCCCCTCTATGGCGGCATTCAATTTGTCAACATAGGTCTGGTGGTGCTTGGTGTGATGAATACGCATGGTTTGTTCATCGATATATGGTTCCAATGCATCATATGCATAGGGTAACTCCGGTAATGTATGGATCATAATGTACCTCCTGATATATTAACAATCGCGGCAAAACCTAAGATTGATTATAGCCTCATTTTTTTATTAAATACTCGTCTAAGATTCACAAATTCACCAATTCGCCTGATAATCTAAATCTAATGGTACAGCAATCAAACGCCTCAATGCATGCACATATATTATCTAAAGATATAATTACTGTTTCCGGATATTTCAACGGTAGTTACGGTCTAATTGCCGTATTTAATACATACCTTTTTGTTGATCTGGGCCTGGATAAAATGATAGAAGTGGCTTCAAAGCATTAAAGCCAATTTTATTATCTAAATACGAGGTATAAGACGCCATGCAAATCACCCAGCTTGATATCCCGGAGGGTTTGATTGATTTTGGTATCGGACAACCGGCACTATCCCTGCTTCCGGTAAAAATATTGCGGCAGGCTGCCGAACACCGTCTGAAACAGGGAGATCCCTCGATACTGCAATACGGAACCGAGCCGGGAAACGGTTATTTTCGATTGGCACTGTCTGAATTTCTGAGCGATGGATACAGAATGTCCGTCAGTGCCGACCAGCTTTTTATTACTTCCGGTGCAACCCAGGGGCTTAATTTAATCTGCACCTATTTTGCCAGATCCGGGGATACAATTTTTGTTGAAGAACCCAGCTACTTTCTGGCACTTCATCTCTTTAAAGACCGCCGGCTCAAGGTAATAAGTCTGCCGGTAGATAATGACGGTCTTATCATTGAGGCCCTGGAAGAAAAACTGGACAGGCACAAAGCGGCTTTTCTATATACCGTGCCGACGTTTCACAACCCATCAACCGTTACGCTCTCTGCTGATCGCCGTGACAGACTGGTACGTCTGAGTGAAAAACACAATTTTTATATAATTGCCGACGAAGTATATCAATTGCTGGCTTACACCGTGACACCGCCGCCGCCCATGATGACCTATGATAACTCCGGAACTGTCCTCTCGCTGGGTTCTTTTTCCAAAATACTGGCCCCGGGCCTGCGTCTGGGCTGGATTCAGGCAAAACCGACCCTTTTCAACAAGTTAAAACAAAGCGGACTGCTGTTGAGTGGCGGGGGGCTGAATCCTTTTACCTCCGGCATCGTTCAAAGTGTTCTGGAGCTTGGTTTACAGCACGATCATCTGGAGCACCTGAGGCGGGTTTATGGAGAGCGGTCTGAAAAATTGAGCGCCGCTTTGCGTGAGCATCTACCGGCTGGAGCAGACTTTCCCGAACCCCGGGGAGGATTTTTTATCTGGCTGCGTTTAGCGGGAGATTTAGATGCAAAGTCATTTTGCAGCAAAGCCCGCAAACAAAACCTTGATTTTCAGCCGGGCATACATTTTTCCAGCAGGCAGGGTTTGCGAAATTATCTGCGATTAAGCTTCAGCTATTATGATATCGAGGATTTATGTGAAGGTATTAAACGTCTGGTAAAAATTTTTTCCCTTGATTAGTTTAGTTGGTTTTATTGGTTGAATTGGTTATGATAGCAGAACTGCTCTCCTTGGCTTGACTGAAATCCGTCCAGCCAATTCAACTAATTCAACCAATTTAACAAATCCAACTGATTCAACCATTCAAACCCGGTTTAACCCATCAAACGGTGCTACAGGTCCGCGATCCCGTACATTTATAACAGGTTTAAAATAAACTTTTGTTCTTTGACCCGGGTTCCCCATTGCGTGCCCGCATGTACTTCTGCAAGCGTGAAATCAAACTTTTCATAAAGATGTCGGGCGGCATCGAGACCCTCAAAAGTCCACAGGTAAACCCGGGGATAGTTTTTTTTTGTACAAAAGCCAACAGCGGTTTCCATCAGCTTATTGCCAAAGCCGCGGCCCCGCAGCTTTGATGATATAATAAACCACCGCAGATGGGCGCCTTCTGATCCAGCTTTGATGCCGTCAATAGCAATGGCGCCTTCAACCCGGCCGTTACGGCAGGCCGTCCAAAACCCGTCAGCTGCTTTATCAAACCGGCTTAAAAATTCCGACATCTCCGTCGCTACTTTGGCTTCAAAATACAGACCGAAATTCCAGTGGCGGGCGTAATAGGTTGCATGTAACTCGGCGACACGGCCGATCGCCCCCGGAATGTAACCGGATATTTCAATTTCACTCATAACCGCTCCCCCACCCTCGACAAATTTTTTAATATTCGTCACACTTCATAAATCCTGACGCTCACCGAATATGTTAAAAATTTCCGACCAATGTCTGAAGAAGAGACATGCTGACGGTTTCACTCTTTCTGCCCGAGTCTAATTTAGGGTTCCATGAGGATATTGAAACCGCAATAACCTGTTCTGATTGCGCTAACCGGCTAAAAACGGATTGCATAACAGAAGATGGCGGGCCACCCCGGGCAGGATAGTTGTGGGCGGGGGACTCGCGCAAAGAAACCACATCGGTATCAAAATGAACGTATATAGGACCGGCAGGAAGCGGATAATCGAGCAATGCTTCGACGTCGGCTAAATGCACGAGGGCGGAATCTTTCACCAATTTGCGCTCAGCGGGATCCAAATCACGCGCATCGGTCAAAATTACCTGACTTTCCGGCAACGCGTTAAGGTTAACAGCTTGCGGCATGCTCTGCTCGCCTCGGCCGACAATCATGGCCAGCGGCATACCGCCCAAAAAACCACTGGGCGTTGTCTCCCAGGTATTAAAATCACCATGGGCATCAAACCATATCAGCCAAGGGTTGATACCGGCAGATTGCAGACCCGCCATAACACCCATCGCCGTACAGCAGTCGCCAGCAATGCTTACAGGTCTTAAATCTGCAGAAATGGCTTGCGACACAAAATTGGCCAGTGGTTTATGGATTGCCGATATCCGTCTCTGTTTTTTTCCATCACTCGAAGCGGGATTATTTAGTATCCAGCCTGGTTTTGCTAAAGATTCCAGCTCCGGTATGGCTTCATCTAAAAAGGTGGGTGATAAGATAACGCGATTTTTCAATGTAATCTCTTTCCTTTCTCCAGAAGCTGTCTCAAAAATGCATTTTATCCGCCACCGTACTTTGGCGGACAAGGGCCCAATGGCGGTATTGTCCCGCGAATTGAAATGCTAATAAATCGCGGTAAGATGCCGCTCCCACTGTCCATATTGGATCGAGTTTAGTATACACCATGGTATTCAAAAATTGGTGGGAGTGGCTTCCAGCCACGAGGTGTACGTTTATCCGCCAGAGTGCGTTGGCGGACTTCGTTTTCAATCCGTGTGACGCCTTGATGCATACATTAATCTGTTTAAATTAGATATGTAATCCCGCTTCAGCGGGGCCATTGAGCCTAGGCTACTATTTTTGAGACAGCTTCGAATTCCACTCACCGCACAAACCGGCTGCAGGGGCGATCACCCATCCGCTCGAATTGTTATCAGGTATCCACCCATTTTTTATCAGCCAGGACAACAGAACTTTGAACCTGTCGGGTTGGGATTCTCCAGTACTTTTCGAGTAGCCTATCCTTGTCTGCTTTCGTTAAAAGTTGATACCCGTTTTTCTGATAAAAGGCGATGGCCCAGCCGGCATCTGCCCAGGTACCGATCAGAATGGGTTTGTCTCCCGTTGATTCCAGGTGCTGCAACAGACGCCTACCGATGCCTTGACTTTGGAAGCGGGTTTTGACGTAAGCGTGCCGGATTAACCGGACATCGCCCTTGTCCTGGATGCCCATGACTGCCACGAGTTTGCCGTCTATTTCAAATCCCCAGAAAACAACACCCTGCTCGATTTCTTTTTTGAGTTGTTCCCGGGACATATAGGGCTCATGCCAGCAGTCGGCCGGAATGACATCTCTGTATACCCGCGCTGCTTCATTGATGATCTCATCGATCATTTGGAATTCTGATTGCCGGCACTTGCGAATCATAATTGTAGCGTTGCCTAGTGTGTCAGTCAGCGGTCTGGGCCCCCGGGCGAAATCCCGCTGCTCCTGATTGATATCCCGCCTTAATCCTTGTATTCATCAATGAGTTCGATTTCGGAAGCAGTGTGGAACGTTAATACCACCCAGTCTTTACTTCCGGAGATGGGCTGATGCCAGATATTTTCAGATAATGACGCCCACCGCAGCTCCAGGGGTCCATGCATGTCACTGCGCAAAGAAACACTCCGGGGCTTGGATTTTTCAAACACCCTGATTTTGCCGCTTCCCTGGAGTGAAAGCACCCGCTGGTGGCTATTGGGGTGGCGTTCAATTTGAAACTCTCTACCGGCGCGGAAGACAACCACCCGACACGAATTGATGCCTGCTGGAAAGCTTGCGTCACTCTCAGATAGCGGCAACTGAACCGAGCCGGCCGGCCTTTGCCGGTCAAGATCCAGTTGCCCCTTGGCCTCAGCAATAGCCGCATCGACGGCGATTCGCACAGGTTGATTTTCTAAAATACCCTCAAGTTTTCTCAAAATTGCTTTTTCGTGTAGATCCATCTGTCTTTCAAAGGGGTCAAAAAACTTGACCCGGCTGCCGCAAAGGGCGATCGGCTGAAACGATTATTCAGCACCAGCCGCATTCGCCTTGGTCACAATTTTCCATCCCTCTTTACCCAGCTGGAGCCTTACACGTTTTTGGCTAAAGCTCTGTCCGCCATTTTTAGAAGTATTGACAAAAAACGCGATGATCCTATTGTCAATCCAGACGGCATGCGATGGACCTGAAGTCGTATAATTTTTAGACCACTCCTGTTTGACCCCGTTATCGACAAACCGAAAAATAGTGATCCGATTGGGGCGGTATCCTGCTTCCAGGTCAAGGGAGGTTACGACACATCGTTTTAAATCCTTAGATATAATCGGGATACCCATAAAGGGGATAATGTGGCCGGATGAAGCGCTGATCATTAAATAACCGAACCCTTCCCAGCCCCGGACTTGTACCAGATAATACTGGGTCTGTTGAAAATAGGTTAAAAACCAGTAGGATTTCTTATTTTCATTGCCAGCTCCGGTGTTGCGCAGAAGGATCGGTGGGCCTGAAGCAATTTTCAACTGGAGTTCTCTATCATTGCGAACAATTTTGTCAGAAAAGCGTTTGATTTGATTGGATTCAAAGATCTTATTTGAACACGGCACACCGGATAGACCGCAAACCTTCTGAACGGCGATGCTTTCATCGCAATCTGCAGCAGCAAGTGAATGTCTGTAAAGCAGCCCTACTATAAGCATGCTTAACAGGATTAAGAAAATGGGTTTTTTATCTTTCATCTTTTCCCATCCCGCTATTATATCGCTGTTGGAATCCGGCCCGGGTTTAACCCTTGATACGCACTCGACACTATGGATTAGGTATTCCATTTTTTTCTGGGACTACCGTTAATCGCAATAACTTTCATACATCCTGTTTTCCAGGTATTTTGGATTCGCAAGGAACTCCCGTTTGACAGAGACCACAGCCATACCCATCAAAACCATAGTTGGCGGTGACATGTTCTTTGGTTGCCGAAAATAAGTGTTTGTAGCAAGCTTCCTTATTTTTTCCAGCTTCTGTTATTGCGCCGACCGGGCACCGCGGCATGCACTTTCCACAAATGCCCTGGGAGAAAAACAGACAGTATTGTTGATGATCCGTATAGGGCCTGGGGGTAGGCGGAACCTGTATCTGGGCGATAATAGAACCCGTGCGCATGGCCTTGCCTGCCGGGGTGATAAGCCCATCACAGAGACCGAAAGTCCCCAGTCCGGATGCAAAAGCCGCATGTCTTTCAGACCATGTGGACGCATAGCCAAATTTGGGTGAAATTCTGATACTAAATTGGGGGAGAAGGGCGGGGGCGACGACCCGGTATCCTTCTGACGCCAGAACCGCTACCAAATGTTTTCGAAGCTTCTCATTGACCTCTTCGCCAAAAATGCGGCCCCGGGCCCAGCGTTCAGCAGGATAAAATGTTTCTTTTCGATTATCGGTTTTAGTGGCCTTAATATGCGGCAAAATCCAGCTAATGACCGTCAATTCCTCCGGTTTAATATGCAAACCCCTGAAGGTAACAGCGAATATTTCCCAGGGAGTTAAATGAAAGGGTCCCACGTGATCTTTGTAAGCTTCATATAAAGGATCGTCCCCTTTTGAAAACCCAACAAGGGGCCCCTCAAAGGCTTTATCATTACTTTGATTTTTGAGTGTATTTTCAGAAGAGGTTTCAATGTAGCTTCTAAGGGTGTTTTCTATCCATATTGCAGTTTCGGCTGATTCATTCATCCTACTCATCTCACTTTCAATATTCAAATTAACGCGTGTTGCCGTTGATGCTGATCGGGCGGCATCATATTGTCTAAAATCCTGCAAGAACCGTTGACTTATGCTGTCGTCTTCCAGGATCGAGCCATAAATTTAAGCTGCGACATCTCCTGGAATCCCAGTTTCTTATAGAAGCTGTCAGCATCAGATGTCCACAGAACCTGTCTGAGCGGGGTGACATCCGGGTGTTCGATAATACACCCCATCAACCATTTCCCAAGCCCCTGGCCTCTGAAATCCTCCCGGATAATCATGTCCAGGATGACGGCGTAAGCGACGCAATCCGTGAGGACCCGGGCGAATCCAATCTGTTTTTCGTCTTTGAAAAGACTAAAACATATCGAATTCGCGATCGTCTTCTCGACATCTTCCCGGCTACGGTCTTTAGCCCAATATGATTGGCGCAGCATACCGTGAAGGGCGTCAACGTCCACCCGCTGCTTTTCCGATGAAATATTAAAGTTTTGTTTCTGCCAATTCATACCCGCACTTTTCTCCTGAATGCATAAACTTCCAGGCCTGGCCGCACCTAAAACAATGATAGGATGGCGTACACTCGGGAAACAATATCAGCTTTTCGTGGCCTATCAATTCTGTACTAAAGCACTGTATATTTGTAAACCGATAATCCCACGAAATTCCTATTGTTTTCTTGTCACATGATATCAAAATATGCCGGGGGTTGCTGATTAATTACGATGACT